>NZ_CALMCQ010000399.1 GCF_937863175.1 uncultured Meiothermus sp.
GACCCCTGCCACACCATCTTTGCGCCCGCAGACCGCACCTCGAGTGGTCGAGCGGCGCATCGGCCCACAGGGTGGGGCTATGCATCTGCCCGGCATTCAGGTGGTGGTGCACTCCGGGGCACTGGCCTCGTCGGTTCGTTTCCGCCTCGAGCGCCTGCAGGCGGTTCCCACCTCCCCTCCCCAGGACGAAGTATTCTTTATCCAGACCCTACCCGAGCGCGAGGTGGTGGGAATTTACCGGCTCTCCTCGAGTGCTACCAACTTCCTTAAGCCTATCGAGATTGAATTGCGGGTCAACCCACCCTACCGTCCGGGTAGCCGCATCATTCGGAGCGCGGTCTATGCCTGGGATGGCGAAAGCTATGTCAGTACCCAGGTGCCCAGCACCCGCGAAACCTTCACCCTGAACCGCCTCGAGCTGGGGCTGGGTGCTGGTTCGGGCGGATACCCAGCAGGGCTGGTGCTGGTGGTGTTGCGTGCCCCCGAGGAAAGCCTGCGGCGGGAGTGCCAGGCCAGGGGGGGGCGCTGGACGGGCTCGAGCTGTGAGCGAAGATAGCCATGGCCCGCCGCTCCCCCTACCTCAAGGACTGGCGCCTGGCCGATGTCATTGCGGCCCTCACCGTAATGGGCCGCTACCCGTACTCCAGCCGCCCCGCCGAGGACTGGGGAGATCGGCTGGATACCCCCCGCAGCGCAGCCACCTGGCGTCAGGTTTTCGATGAGCACCCGGAGTTCTTCCGCGTCAGCAACGAGGTGGAGGGCTGGGCTTCGCTAAGGCTGCGGCATGGCTTTGACCGTAGCTATAGTGTCGTGCGCCAGCGCGAGCTTTCGTTCGAAGAGTTAAGCCTGGTTGACTCCGAAAACCCGGCCTACAAAGACCTCACCCGCCGCCCCCTGACCCCCGAAGAGCTCGAGTCCCTTACCCAGATTGCCATCAGCCTTCACACCCGCGCCATAGCCCACGAAGGCGAAAGGCGCTGGCTTACCCCCTTGCTTTTCGCTTTGCTGGGAACCGTCCTGGGGGTGGTGCTGCAAGCCGCCTTGCGGGGAGGGTAGTGCTGGCTATACCCGACCTCCTCGAGGTTTTTTGCAGGCCTGCTGCGATCGCCTGGGATGCGCTTGATACTCCGTCTCGAGACGGGTTGGGTTTCGACCTGAACCCCGGGCATCCAGAGGGGTCGGCGGAGGCGTAATCAGAATTGATGCGGCCCAGCCGTAAGACAGCTTGCACATCGCCGCCCGCATACCGATATGCTAGGGCCAATGTCGCCTTTCCTGGCCGTGGGATATGGCCTCTATGCGCTCAACGTCCTGGTAGGAATGGCCGCACAATTGCGGCTGGGGCAGTTTGGCATCTGGCACCACCGGCTCTATTTTGCAGTTTTCGTCAGTACAATTGCCGCTTTAGTTTTTGCCAGAGAAGGGTGGCTTTTGCTCACCGTGGGCTGTCTGGCCTTGTTCCCCAAAGCCCGGCCCCACACCTGGCTCCACCCTACACTGGGTGGGGTAGGGTTGGTGGGATACTTGTTGGCGATAGGGGGGTGATATGGAGTTCCTGGACGTTATCCGGAAACGTAAAACCACCAATGGCCCCTTTCTGGACAAGCCTGTATCCAGGGAACACCAGCATTTGCTGATGGAGGCCGCCAGCCGCGCTCCCAGCCATTTCAACTCCCAACCCTGGCGCTTCATTTTAATTGAAGACCGCGTCAAGCGCGAAAAGATTGCCGAGATCGGTGGGCGCACCATGCAACAACTGATCGCCGAAGGAAAGTTTTTTGAGCGCTACCGCCCCTATTTTCGCTTTACCGAACAGGAGATGAACGAACGGCGCGACGGCATTCTGATTGATCAGTTACCGGGTCCGTTGCGCCCTTTTACCCGCCAGATCACCAGTCCATCGGCCCTGGGTCTCCTGCGAACCTTACGGGTTCCTCAAACCCTGGGTGAAGACAACCGCAGGCTGGTCGCGGGTTCACCGCTGCTGCTGGCCGCCCTGCTGGACAAGCAGGAGTATCGTCCAGGGCAGCTCTCCGGCTTCTACAGCGTGCTGGGATTGGGCATGGCTATTGAGAATATCTGGCTGACTACCGTAGAGCTGGGCATGGGTATTCAGTTTGTCTCCACGCCCATGGAAATCCCCGAGGCCTGGGATGAGATAAAGCAGCTGCTGGCAGTGCCCGATCACCTGGAGCTAATGGCGGTTTATCGGCTGGGTTACCTGCCCCCAGAAAAACCCCGCCCCCGCATTGACTGGAAATCCGACCACCGAAAGCGCATCTCGCAGTATGTCTACCGCGATTCGTGCGCGACCTCCGAAAGCGATGCCTGAGGCTTGGCCATGCATCCAAGAATTCTCAGCGTTGCCACTGCCAACCCACCCCACAGGGTAAGTCAGTCTGAAGTGCGTGACCTGGTGCGGATTATGTTCGACCGACTGAGCGGCCTCGACCGCCTCATTGCCGTTTTCGAAAACACCGGCATTGAATCGCGCTACATCTCGGCGCCCCTCGCATGGTTCACCGAGCCCCAGAGTTTCGCGAACAAGAATCGTCAGTGGTTCGAGACAGCCCTGAGCCTCTGTGAAAGCGCCAGCCGCACAGCCCTCCAAAAGGCCGGGGTTGCGCCCGAACAGGTAGGGGCGGTGGTGCTGGTCACGACCACCGGGATCGCCACCCCCGGCCTCGAGGCCCATCTTATCCAGCGTCTGGGCATCCCGCTCTCGGCAGTTCGCCTCCCCATCTGGGGCCTGGGGTGTGCGGGGGGCCCGGCAGGACTGACCAGGGCTGCCGAGATAGCCCAGAACCGCCCCGGTCAGTATGCTCTGATGGTTGCCGTAGAGCTGTGTAGCCTGACTTTTGTGCGCGGTGATCTGAGCAAAAGCAACCTTGTCGCCACCAGCCTGTTTGCCGATGGGGCCGCTGCGGTGGTGCTGGGGATGCCGACCTTTTCCAGTTCAGCCGATGGCCCATCCGTGCTGGGCGGATTCAGCCGGCTGTTGCCGAACAGCTACGAGGTGATGGGCTGGGATGTGGTACCGGACGGTCTGCAAGTCCGCTTTGCCCAGAGCATCCCGGCGCTGGTGGAAGGCGAACTCGGCGACCTGATCCGGGATGGGCTCGCTAGCTATGGCATATCGGCCTCGGATGTGCATACCTGGACGCTCCACCCTGGTGGGGCCAGGGTGCTGGCTGCCTACCGTGACGGGATGGGGGTGGATAAAGAGAGCCTCGAGGCTTCCTACTGCGTGCTCAAGAAATTTGGCAACATGTCCAGCCCCACGGTGCTTTTCGTGCTGGCCCGCCAGATGTACCAGCTTGAAAAGCCCGATCCCGGAAGTGTCGGTGTTTTGCTTGCTCTGGGGCCAGGTTTTGCTGCCGAAGGAGCCGTTTTACAGTGGTAGCGATCTGGGTCGCACTGGCTTTTGTAGCCCTACAGCGCTTGCTCGAGCTGCGCCTGGCCCGAAACAACCTGCAGTGGGCACGTTCGCAGGGAGCCCAAGAGTATGGACGTGAACACTACCCCCTGTTTTTTCTCTTGCACCTGGGCTGGATGTTGGGTTGGCTGGTCGAAGGTCTGGTGCGCAGCCAGCCCTCCCCCATCTGGTGGCTCTGGCTGGCAGTATTTCTGCTTGCTCAGGGTCTGCGCTACTGGGCGATACTCAGCCTGGGGAGGTACTGGAACACCCGCATCCTGATCGTGCCGGGCGCCAAAAAGGTTACCACCGGGCCATACCGCTATTTCCCCCACCCCAACTACCTCGCGGTGGCGCTGGAACTGCTCTCTTTGCCACTTATTTTTAATGCCTGGCTTACCGCCAGTGTGGCCACGATTCTGAACGCAATTCTGCTGCTGAGTATTCGTATTCCTGCCGAAGAACGCGCCCTGCGGCAGTATGGTCAGGGAATCAAGGAATAACCACGCCCACTCATGGCTCCCGATCCGGCATGGTCAGTCCTGGGGTATTGGCTGACTTTTGACCAGGGCATACGCATAACCATCGGTTAGAGCCTTGAGCGAGGCTTCCAGGTTGTTCTTGCTGGCCCCTACGGTGCTCCACCGCTCGCCCCCATGGGTCATGTCAATCATCACCCGAACTCCTGAGGCAGTTCCCGCTTCCTGGCCTGATAAAATCCGAACCTTGTAGTCGGAAAGCTCGATCTCGGCAATCTCCGGGTAGAAGGGTTCGATGGCCTTGCGGAAAGCCTTGTCCAGCGCCGAGACCGGCCCGTGCTGGCTCTCGCCAGCGGTATGTTGCAGCCTCTCGCCCACCTTAACCCGCACGGTAGCCTCGGCCCAGGTGGGGGTGTCGGGGTTGTGGTCGTTAACATGCACGAAGACCGTAAAACCTTCCACACTGAAGGGCAGCGTCCCACCCCGCAGCTTGTGGGCCAACAGGTAGAAACTGGCCTCGGCCCCCTCAAAGGAGTAGCCGGTGTGTTCCAATTGCTTTACCTCGTCTAGCAGTGTTCCAGCGGTCTCTTTGGGCACATCTACACCCGACTCTGCCAGTTTGGCCAGCAGATTGGAGCGGCCCGACAAATCTGAAACCAACACCCTTCGGCTATTGCCCACCGCCTCGGGGGGCACATGCTCGTAGGTGCGAGGGTCTTTGAGCACCGCCGAGACGTGGATGCCGCCCTTGTGGGCAAAGGCGGCTTCGCCCACATACGGCGCACGCAGGTTGGGCGCCAGGTTGGCCCGCCCATCCACCAACAACGAAACATCGCGTAACTCGTGAAGTTTGTCGCGGGGAATTCCCTGCAACTCCAGTCCATATTTAAGAATGAGGTTGGGAATCAGACTGGTCAGGTTCAGATTGCCGCAGCGTTCCCCGTAGCCGTTGATGGTGCCCTGCACATGGGTCGCCCCAGCCCGCACCGCCGCCAGAGCGTTGGCCACTGCCAGTTCGCTGTCGTTGTGGGGGTGGATTCCCAGTCTGTGCCACGGGAACTTTGCTCCTACGACCTGGCAGATCTCGAAGATTTCTTCGGGAAGACTGCCCCCGTTGGTATCGCACAGGCACAGGGTATCGGCCCCGCCGCGCACTGCCGCTTCCAGGGATTGCAGCGCGTACTCCCGGTTGGCTTTGTACCCATCAAAGAAGTGTTCGGCATCGTGAATCACCCGCCTGCCCTCGGCCACCAGGTAACGGTAGGTCTCCTCTATCATGCGGAGGTTTTCCTCGAGGCTGACCTCGAGGGCGTGGGTCACATGAAAATCCCACGACTTGGCCACCACCGTCACCACCTTGGTAGCAGCCTCGAGCAGGGCCTGCACCGAGGGGTCGTCCTCGGGCTTCACGCCCTTGCGCCGGGTAGAACCAAAGGCGCAGAGCTGGGTCGCGCCCAGGTTCACACCCTTCATGCGGGCGAAGAACTCGGCGTCTTTGGGGTTGGAGCCGGGCCAGCCGCCCTCGATCAGGGGTACCCCGAAAGTAGCCAGACGCTTCGCAATGGCGATTTTGTCGTCTGAGGATAGGTTTACAGCCTGGCCCTGGGTGCCGTCGCGCAGGGTGGTATCGAGGATCTCGATCATGTTTCACTCAATTTTTCATAGTCAAGGAGGTCTTGGGTGCGACCCGCAGCTTGCTTGTTCTTGAGTAAATCAGGCAGGCCGATTAGACAAACCTGCACTCCATCTATAAGGCGATCTTCTTTAGCCTTAAACGCTTCGGCAAAAGTCAGGCCAGGCGCTGAAGTCAAAAGGTCAATGCGTACAGGTGAATAGCCGATCTGAACGAAGGTTCCCGGTTGCAAAAAATCCCCCTCGCTAAGACCCAGCGAGGCCATGCCAAACTCTTCTAAGGCAGCTATCAAGCTTCTGGCATTATCAGCCGTTGGGTCAATCCAGATGTCCAAATCTTTGGTGTAACGGGGGTATCCATGCGCGACTACCGCATAGCCCCCCACCAGCAAATACCTAACCCCATGCTTGCCTAACAACTCTAAAAACTCTCTGAAGTCTTTCTCCAGTACCATCGGGCCACCCATGGTAATCCCTACGCAGCTCGTAGAGCGCAGCCAGGCGCTCCTCTACGGGCCGCGTTCTCCAGTAGCTCACGTCGGACGGTTCTTCGCCCATCCTGCCTTTGAACACCACCGCTGCAATTCGCCGCTGCATGACCCAATTCTACCATTTATTTACCCCCAGGTTCCGCCACCCGTACGACCACTCCACGAGCTTCTTCCCGCCCACCTCGATCTCCTTCTCCCCCACCTTTACTCCGCCCAAGCGCTGGTAAAAACCCACCGTTGGGTTTTCGGCCAGCACCCATAGAAACATCGAGCCATGGCCCCTTTGGACCATCTCTTCCACAAAGCGCCGAAAGAGCTGACGCCCGACCCCCTGGCCCTGATGGACTTGGAGCAGATAGATGGCCCACAACTCGCAGTCAAACCCCTCCACTGGCTCCTGCGGCGGGCCGCCTGCCACAAAACCCACCACCCTGTGACCTGGGTCTTCCGCTACGAACAACACCCCTTTCCAGCCGGGGTTCTCGAGGCCGCTTCGCCACATCTGCTCGCGCCGTTCGTAAGACAGACCCTCCAGGTACACGTCGGGGACAATGCCCCGGTAGATCTCGCGCCAGGAGTCCACGTGGACCCGGGCCACGCCGGGGATGTCTGCGATAGTGGCCAGGCGGATCACCCTCTCGCTTTCCATACCTGTTGCTAGAGTGGCCACGCGGATCAGACTCTCTCCTTCCATACCTGCTGCACCAGCATCAGCGCCCCGCCCCGCGAGAGCAGCTGGTCGCGCTCGTCCTCGAGGTCGCGCTCAAACCGGGGTACCAGCTCCTCGTAGGCGGTCATGAGGTCTTTGACCAGCAGTTCGTCTACCGCAGTCAGCCACCGCTCCATGCGAAGAACCGTGGCCCTCAGCTCGTCCAGCGAAACCATAGCACCCCCCCAAAGCAACAAACGGCTAGTTACCCGCTACTTTCCCAGCCCCAACCGCTGCACCTCTTCCAGCGAGCGCGGGTGCCGCGCGGCCTGGCCCGCCGCCAGTTTGTTGGCTGCGTCGAGGTAGGCCCGCGCCGAGGCTTCAATGATGTCGGGGGAGATGCCGTGTCCGGTGGCCAGAACCTCGCCGAGCTTGAGTTTGACCATTACCTCGCCCAGCGCCTCGGTGCTGCCGGTTACCGACTCCACCCGGTAGAGCTCGAGTTCCGGCCTGAACCCAATAGCCTCGGAAAGGGCTTTGTAGACCGCATCTACCGGGCCATCGCCAATCGCGGTGGTGGTGACTACGCCTTTGGGGGTCTCGAGGCTGATGGTCGCTGTGGGCAGCATGCCATAGCCCGAGAAGAACTGGAGTTTTTCCAGCGCGAACAGGTGAGGAGCCGAAACCGCCTCGCTTTCCACCAGGGCCCGCAGTTCCTCGGTCTCGATGGGGCCTTTGCGCTCGACAATCTCGCGAAAACGGGCGAAGACCGTGCCGATCTGCGAGTCGTCGAGCTTGTAGCCCAGGTCGGCCAGGGCTTTCTTCACCGCTGCCCGGCCAGAGTGTTTGCCCAGCACCAGTACCGCCGCCTGCCGGCCCACCAGCTCGGCGTTCATAATCTCGTAGGTCTCTTTATTCTTGATTACTCCGTCCTGGTGGATGCCCGACTCGTGGGCAAAGGCATGGTCGCCCACAATGGCCTTGTTGGACTGCACCACCATCCCGGTGTAGCGCTCGACCATCCGGCTCATCCGGTAGAGTTCACGGGTGTTGATGCGGGTATGGGCCTGGTAATGGTCACGGCGCACATAGAGCGCCATCACTGCTTCTTCCAAAGCCGTATTGCCGGCTCGCTCCCCGATGCCGTTGATGGTGCACTCGATCTGGGTAGCCCCGTTCTCGACTGCGGCCAGGCTGTTGGCGGTGGCCATGCCCAGATCGTCGTGGCAGTGGGCCGAGATGTGCACCTCGCGTCCGCGTACCACCTCCTTATAAATCCGGCCAATCAGGGCGCCGTACTCCGGGGGGGTGCCATACCCGGTGGTGTCGGGGAGGTTGATGGTGGTGGCTCCAGCCTTGATGGCGGTCTCGTAAAGCTTCATGACGAACTCGAGGTCGGCCCGCATCACGTCCTGGGCGCTAAACTCCACATCGTCGGTAAACTGCCGGGCATAGCGCACCATCTCCTCGGAGACCTCGAGGATCTGCTCGGGGGTTTTCTTGAGCATGTACTCCAGGTGCACCCTGGAGGCACTGGTGAACACATGGATGCGGCTTTTCTCGGCTTTTTCCAGGGCTAGGGCGGCCCGCTCGATGTCCAGCTTGTGGGTGCGGGCCAGCCCGCAGATCACCGGCCCCTTTACCTCACGGGCAATCCTCTGTACGCACTCGAACTCGCTGGCCCCATTGACCGGAAACCCAGCCTCGATGATGTCCACATTGAGGCGGCCCAGGCCGTGAGCAATCTCCAGTTTCTGTTGCAGCGAGAGGGCTACGCCAGGGCTTTGCTCCCCGTCGCGCAGGGTGGTATCGAAAATTCGGATATGTCTCATACAACCTCCGGTTGTGCCGGTAGCTGATAGCTGATTGCTTACTGCCAAAAACTCTTTTTGCTATCAGCTACGTGCTCTGAACTACCAGCTACCGACCATGGGCTATCAGCTATGTTCTGTCAGCTATTGGCTATCTGCTATCGGCTATCAGCTATCGACTATCAGCTTATTAGCTACTAACCTCCTCCTTACTAAAACGCGATTTCAAAAACGGCATCATGGCCCGCAACTTGGGGCCCACCTGCTCGAGGGGGTGGTCTTTCCAGTAATTGCGATTGGCGTTCAGGGTGGGCTGCCCCACCACGTTCTCCAGCATCCACTCGCGGGCAAACTCGCCCTGCTGGATCTGCCGCAGCACCTTCCGCATCCGGGCCTTGGTCTCGTCGCGGTCTACCACCATGGGGCCACGGGTATAGTCGCCGTACTCGGCAGTGTTGGAGATGCTGTAGCGCATCCCGGCAAACCCCGACTCATAGATCAGGTCTACGATCAGCTTGACCTCGTGCAGGCACTCAAAGTAGGCCATCTCGGGCGGATACCCAGCCTCCACCAGGGTCTCGAAGCCCGCCGTAATAAGCTGGGTCAGGCCCCCGCACAACACGGTCTGCTCGCCGAACAGGTCGGTCTCGGTCTCGTCTTTAAAGGTGGTGGCGATGGTTCCAGCCCGGGTGCCCCCATTGGCCTTGGCATAGGCCAGCGCGGTGGGAAAGGCCGATCCAGAGGCATCTTGATAGACCGCAACCAGCGAGGGGACGCCGGAGCCTTTCTCGTACTCCGAGCGCACCAGATGGCCGGGGCCTTTGGGGGCCACCATCCAGACATCGAGGTCGGGGCGTGGCTTGATCTGGCCAAAGTGGATGTTAAAGCCGTGGGCAAAGGCGATGGCAGCGCCTTCTTTGAGGTTTGGCTCGACCTCGGCCTTGTAGACCGCGCCCTGGGTCTCGTCGGGCAGCAGAATCATCACCAGATCGGCTTTTTTAGCGGCCTCGGCCACCGGCAACACCTCGAGCCCCGCCTTTCTGGCTTTCTCCTCGTTGCGGCTGCCGGGCCGCAGCCCCACCACTACCTTAACCCCCGAGTCGCGCAGGTTGAGGGCGTGGGCGTGGCCCTGTGAGCCAAAGCCCAGGATGGCTACGGTTTTGTCCCTGATGAAGCCACTATCTGCGTCCTGGTCGTAATAGATTTTCATTCTTTCCTCCTTTAGGAGTCTTGAGTCCAGGGACTGCCCTAGACCGTTGACTCTCGAGACTAGACCGCTTTCTTCTCCCGTACTCTGAGCACCTGCTCACCCCTGGACATGCCCACCGCCCCGGTGCGCATGACCTCGAGCAACCCATAAGGGCGCATGGCCTCCACAAAGTTGGAAATTTTGTGGGAGTCGCCGGTCAACTCGAAGATGATGGACTTCTTGGCCACATCCACAATCCGGGCCCGGAAGGCCTCGGCAATGTCCTTGACCTCGAGGCGTTCCTCCATCCCGGCGATTCCGACCTTGACCAGGGCCAGCTCGCGCTCGACGTGGGGCTCGGAGTGGTCGGTTACCTTGATGATTTCAATCAGACGATTGAGCTGCTTTTCGACCTGCTCCAACACGGCATCATCACCCGAGACCACCAGTGATATGCGCGAAAGCCCTTCCTGATGGGTACGCCCCACCGCCAGCGACTCGATATTAAACCCCCGCCTTGCAATCAGGCCTGCGATGCGTTGCAGGACGCCAGGGTTGTCTTGAACCAGCACCGAAACGAGATGTCGCACTATGAAACCTCCGGTTTCGCTTATGGCCAGTAGCTGATAGCAAATAGCTATGTCAAAAAAAGCTTCTGGCTATCGACGTCAGTCCCCCGCCACCGTCTCGCGCGGGTTCTCGATGATCATGTCCTCCGCCGCCCCGCCCGAAGGGATCATGGGGAAGACCCCTTCCTCGTGGTAGACCCGGGCCTCCAAGAGCACCGGGCCGGGGTGGGCCAGCACCTCCTTCACGGTCTCCTGTAGCCTGGTTTTGTCGGTAAGGGTGAGGCCTTTGATGCCATAGGCTTCGGCCAGTCTGGCAAAGTCGGGGTTGGAGTCGGCCAGGTATACCTCGCTGTAGCGCTTGGCATGGAACATGTCCTGCCACTGCCGCACCATGCCCAGGAAGCCGTTGTTCAGAATCACCACCTTGACGTTCAGGTTGTGCTTCTTCAGGGTGGCCAGCTCTTGCAGGGTCATCTGGAAGCTACCGTCGCCGTCAAAGTCCAGGACGGTCTCGCCGGGCCGGGCCAGCGCAGCTCCAATGGCGAAAGGAAGCCCTACTCCCATGGTGCCCAGGCCACCGGAGTTGATCCAGGAGCGCGGGATGTCGAACCTGTAGAACTGGGCGGCAAACATCTGGTGCTGTCCCACCCCCGAAGTTACTATGGCTTTTCCCTGGGTGGCTTCCCAGAAAGCCTGAATGACTTCCTGACTTTGCAGGTGGGGCTTGGGCTTCCAGGCAAAGGGATGCTTGGTTTTCCACTCCTCCAACTGCCCCCACCATCTGGGGGTATTCAGCTTCTGGGCTCCTTTAGTCAGCTCCGCCGTCACCCATTTGGCATCGCCTACCACTGGAATGGCGGTCTTGACCAGCTTGCCGATCTCGGCGGGGTCAATATCCACGTGGATAATGGTGTGGGCGTGGGGAGCAAACCTCGAGACCTTGCCGGTTACGCGGTCGTCAAAGCGCAGCCCGATGGCCAGAAGGGTATCGGCGTGATGAATAGCGCGGTTGGCTGCCACCGAGCCGTGCATTCCTGGCATTCCCAGGCAGTAGGGGTGGGTACCGGGGAAAGCCCCCAGACCCATCAGGGTAGGAACCACCGGGATCCCCAATTTTTCGGCAAGGGCGGTGATTTCAGGGGCCGCGTTCTGCGCCCCTCCTCCCACCATCAAAATTGGCTTCTCGGCTTTTTGCAGGGCTTCTAAGGCCCGCTCAATCTGGCGTGGATGCCCTTTGAAAGTAGGCTTGTACCCAGGCAGGTCTATCTCCACCTCAAAACTGCCGCCAAACTCGGCCTGCTGCACATCCTTGGGAAAGTCAATTAGCACCGGGCCTGGCCGCCCGGTCGAGGCAATATAGAAAGCCTCAGCAATGACCCTGGGAATGTCGTTTACACGGCGCACCTGCATGTTGTGTTTGGTTACCGGCTGGGTAATGCCCACCACATCGGCTTCCTGGAAGGCATCGGTGCCAATGAGATGTTGGGGTACATTGCCCGTCAGGGCTACTACAGGCGTGGAGTCCATCAGGGCATCCTGCAACCCGGTCACCAGGTTCAAAGCCCCCGGCCCCGAGGTAGCCATGCAAACCCCTACCCGGCCCGAGGCCCTGGCATAGGCGGTGGCCGCATGGACGCCCCCCTGCTCGTGTCGCACCAGGATATGCCGGATGAGCGAGTCGTAGAGGGCATCGTAGGTGGGCATAATGGTTCCACCCGGATGCCCAAAAATCGTATCCACACCCTGCATCTCCAGGGCTTTGAGGATGGCGGCGGCTCCGTTCAT
>NZ_CALMCQ010000400.1 GCF_937863175.1 uncultured Meiothermus sp.
TTAATTAAGCGACCCCGGATGGGGCTGCCCAGCTTGTTGAGGGCGTTGGCGTAGCCGGAGGGGCCGGTCACATCAATCCGCATCACGTCGGGCAGGAAGGCCCCCAGCAGGGCATTGATGCGGTTCTGGTCATTGCCCAGCAGCTTGAGCACGGTAGAAACTTCGGCGAGGATGGGGGCCGCAGCTTCACCCGCGGCCTTGTCGCCCTTCAGCACAGCCGCTTCAAAGTCGGGGCCGACGGCATTGAGGGTGTTGAGGTAGTCGTTGGTCAGCAGCAAGCCCTCGTTGACGGCGGGGCGGGCCAGGCGCTCGATCTGCATCCACTCACCGGGTTTGGCAGGGTTGGGCACCGAGATGGTGATCCAGAAGTCGAAGGTGGTGGCGATAGAGCCGGACTGAATCCACTCGAGCGGTGCCCGCACCGCAATGGTGTTCACGTTATACCCGGCAGTAAAGTCGTAGCCGGGGGCCCGGAAGCCCACGCTAGGGCCAAGGCCCGCCAAACCCGCCCGCACACGGAAGAACTGCTCCACGTCAAAGAAGAAGGGATCTTCGCGCAGACCTGCAAACACCGTAACCGTGCCGTTGTCCAGGCGCACTTCATTAAGGGTGGGGCGGGCCGCACCGCCCAACGGGGTGGTAACGATGGGCTGGTTGGTGGTGGTGGTACGGACAACGCGGGTCAGCCCGGCCCGGCTGGCCGTGATGGTGATGGGCTGGCGCCCGGTGCGGTCTGGTGCTCCGAACTCGAAGCGGAAAAAGCCGTCCACCTCACCTGTCGCCATGGCATCCTTGTCCTGCACCCGGCTGAACCTGACCTCGTAGCGGGCGCCGGTCGAGAAGTGGTACTGCTGCCGGGCCAGCGAGCGGGGGTTGGTGTTCACTATAAAAACGAGGTTGCCCGCCGGAGCACCGGGTTTCTGGTCTTGCTCGCGGAAGACATAGAGGTCGGTGAGGTTAAGCGACCGGGCCTTCATGTCGTTCTCGCCATCGTCGTGGTCGGAGGCCGTAGCGGTGGACAGGTAAACCCCTGCTCCCAGCGCCCCGAGGGCCAGCACTGCACCTGCAAGTAGCAACTTGAACTTTCTCATACCCTCTCCCTGTGCTCAGACCCTGCAATTCTTTATATAGGTCTGAACCTGTTGTAATCCTCGAGGTGTGACAGGGGTGTAAAACCCATGCATCCCCGAAGCAGGGGTAGCCTATGACCAGGGGTTGCTCATTTCCCAGGCTAAAAAATACTCACCCCACCCCGCACCTGGCGGGATCAACCTAAGCAGTTACTTCGGCGGTACGAAATACACCCCGCGCTCCTCGAAAATGCGGGCAATCGTCTCCAATTCAGGTACCGCTTCGGGGGGGGGAGGCAGCAGTGAGTCGGTAACAGCCACCCCAAAGTCTTTGAAGGCTTGCTCCAAACCTCCAGGCGAAAGCCGCACCAGCAGCCGTACCTGTGGGGTCAGGCATTCAAAATAATGCTCTCGTTGACGGGACAACAGCACAAACTCACCGGGGTTCAGCACTCCCTCCGTCCAGCCGCCGCCGGCAGAGGCAAAGCGGTAGCGCAGCTGGCCCTCGAGCAGGAACAGTTCTTCGTCTTCAAAGGTGTGCACGTGAGGCGGGGGTTCGGTACCCTTTCGAATCACGCTATCAATAAGGGTGTAGCTTCCATCGGTATCGCCCGACTCAGCCAAAAACTGCAAAAACAACCCTGCGCACCAGTAGCAGCGCTCGAGGTCTGGAATCTGGAGACTCATATCCGATAGCTGGGCGCATCATAAGCGTTGTCGGCCCCAGGTAAAGGCTGCTTCTTACACTCTGCACCCCGGCTCCCTTGCAGCATGCAGCAATCAGGTATTCACAGGACAGTCCAAAAACTATTCACTGCTCGAAGCCGGCCCCGACAATTCGCGCCGCCACAGTAGTTTGACCACCCGCTCGACAGCCCCCACCAGATGCCGCCGGTAGGTGGAAAAGGGCAGGCCCAGCAACTCGGCTGCCAGTTCCTGGGTTGCAGCAGGCTCGAGGTAGGTGCGCTCCAGGGCACGGTAGAGCTTCTCGTCTTTGGGGCTGGCTTTGAGGGTCTGAGCCGCCTCCCACAACGCCCCGCGCAGGGCTTTGGGGGTGGGTTCGGGCAGCAACCTCGAGCGCAGCAAGGGGTTTTGTGCCAGCGCATCGGGGCGCACAAAATCGCGCAAAGCGTTCTTCACCGCTTCCTCGAACTCGGGTTGGGAAAGCACCACCAGGGGCACGGGGCGGTGGCTTTGCAGCTCGGCAGGATCCAGCTCGGTAGCCAGCTCGCGCTCGCCCAGCATCTCGAGCCAGGCTGCAACCGGCTGCTTGCGCCAGTCGTGGGCAAAAACCCCGATGGAATGTGTTCCCGAGACATGATCCACCTCGCTGGCATGGTGAATGTCCATGTAGGCAAAAGCAGGCAGCCAGAAGTCTGGATTGGAGACCGTAAAAAACGACCAGGCCAGCCTGGGGCTGGAGATGTAGTGCTGAGCGGCATTGAGAAACACCACACTCTGCACCGGCGAAACGGACTGATAGTCACTGGCGGCCATCCAGAACCGAAACAGCAAGACCTCCTCGCCGGGGCGCACCGGCCCATGGCGCTGGGCGTAATCCCATAGCCGTTGGGCCACCGGGTCGGCGGCCCGGTCGGTCGGGCCGGCTTTGTGCAAACCCAACAGCAGCATGAAGCCCGCCGGTTGCGGCCCCACCCCCCGGTAAACCGTCAGCCCCTCCGGTTGAAGCTGCAGCCAACGTGCAGCCACCCTGGCAGCTTCGGCCCCCTCGTGCTGCTCAACCATTGCCAAAACAGCCGCATGGTCTTCCGGCTTGCCCCGCTCCCCAAACACACTGCCGGTTTCACCCCATTCCAAAAAGGGCTTGACCATGGGGTTGTGGCGGTGCAGGTACACATCGTCAAACAGGATGCGCTGCTGCTCCCAGCCACGGGTTTCTTGCAGGCGGCGGGTGTAGTAGCCCCGCGCCCGCCGGTGCAACTCGGCGTTCCAGTCGGGGTTGCGCCAGCGCAAATCTGCTTCCAGTGCCTCCCGGGCCAGGTCGTGGGGAAAAATCCCTACCGGCCCCGACTGAATAAAAGACAGTTTACGCAACCATTCAAAGTAAGGGTGGGCATCTTCCAGGTTCAGGCATTCGGCCAGCAGGCTTTCGGTGGTAACCCGCACCAGTGCGCTGGCCTCGAGGGCCTGGCGGTGGGTCAGGCTGGGTACCTCCTGCACGAAGCGTTCAAGCAGAGCAGCCACTACATCTGGCTGGCTGCCCGGGTCAAAGCCCAGCTCGCCCGAGCCCTGTTCCAGCACATCCGCTACCAGCGAGAGGGCCAGGGGATGTCCGTGGGTGAAGTCCAGCACGGCCTGATGCTTTGCTGCTGCTACGCCACGCCGGGTCAAGTATTCACGGCTTTCTTCGGGCCGCAGGTTGCGCAGGCTGAGGGTGCGGATCAGGTCACGCCAGCCGGTATCGGAGCGCCAGGCAGCGCTGGGCGGGTTACGCCCTGCAAGCACCACCAGAGTGCTCTCGGGTAACTGGGGTAAAAAAGTCTCGCGCAACCAGCCGTCCAATGGGGTCAAATTCTCATAGGTATCCAGAATAAGCAAGCTACGGCTCTGCCGCGACAGGAAGTCCAGTGGTGAGGTTGTTCCATCCAGGCCCAGTCCCAGCCTCAGGGCCAGCAGGAAACCCTCCGGCGAGGGGTCAATACTGCGTGCATCGAGCTGAACCACGCCAATCCCTGCTTCCCCCGCCGCTCGAGCAAACTCTCCCAGCAAAGCGGTCTTCCCTACCCCTCCTGGCCCGTACACATGCAAGAGCGCAAAGGGCAAAAGGGCTTCCTTGAGCGCAACCCGCAATAGCTCCTGCTCGTCCTTCCGCCCCACAAAACGGCGGCGGCGTGCGTTCAGCAACCGGCTACCCAGAGTCCGCGATTGAGAACCCATGCGCGATTCAGGCATACAATTCAAAAATATCGCCAGATTATACCAGAACTACATCAGAAAACGCTCCTACGGCACCGCGTGCTTACGCATGAAAGTTTTGGGGGTAAATGATCGTCCAGCCTTACAAGGCCGTGATCCTTCTGAACCCCTGGTTCCTGAGGGCAGGTTCCCCACCGCGCAGCGCAGAATCGGATCGGTGGTGCTGCTCATTACGTGCTTACCTGTAGAGCACGGCGGCTTCTGCGACAAAGGCGGTCTCAGAATGGTTTTACGCAGTGCGCTTCGGGGGTTTGCCTCGGCGCGGCTCTGTGGGTAGCGCAAATTCCTTCGGGGAGATACTCGCGAAGATAATATTCGATGAGCCCCGGTAGAAGCGTCACAGCGAGATCCGCCCAGGGCCGGGTAGCAGTCCAGAGCCTGATCGCGGTTTTCGCTGTCCCTAAGAGTGTGCGGTATCTGTCTTGAAACCGCCGCTATTCAAGGCTGGTTACGGGTCACAAAACCGCTGGTATTCCCGGTATCAGTCCCACCAAAGCCATCACGCCGATGGCGACCAGAAAGGTGATGATGGGGATGATATAACGGTCTATCGTCGGAAGTGAACGGCCTCTTTCGGGGTCAATCAGCCCGCTGTTATCGAGTACCATAGCGAGTGCCCAGCCAAAAACCGGATTGACCAGAACTGCGCCAAAAATGCAGATGCCCGCTCCTTCGGCGTCCTTGGTAGTTCTGATCATGGCCATACCAGCCTCGAGCAGCGGCAAGAATACCCCGACCATCAGGGCCACCCGCAACACCGGCTCCCACTTGGCCAGATCCATCGGGAAGCCCAGAATCGCCACCGTAGCACATCCCACCCCGGTCAGGATCGCACCCGCAGCAATGGGTCGCCTGGCAATGGCCGCCGGAATCATATAGGTTCCCCAGGACGAGGTCAGGTTGCCTCCGCCCAGAAGGCTTCCAACGGCCTGCCTGATGGAGCAGACAATCATGGTGTCATCTATATCCATCAGGCTCCTGGTAGCCCGTTTGGGATAGTTTATCTCCTGAAAAATCCGGTGGCTCAGAAAGTCTGGCGGCCACATCGCAATGGCCAGGATGGCAAAGGGCAGCACTGCTATAAAGTGTTCCAGAGTAGGCAGTCCAAGCATCCAGCCGGTCTCGCTTCCCCACCAGTAGAAGGGGTTCAGGTTGGGAATTCCTGGGGTGCTCACAAACTTGAAGGGTGCTCCCATTCCAAGAGCGGCTAGCACCGCTACCAGAGAGGCCAGCGGTATGGCCAGCCAGCGCTTGCCAATCCTGGCTAGATAGGCATAGAGCAGAATAGTAGCAGCAACGATAACCAGGAAGATCAGTTCACGTTCCAGTCCCACTGCCCACTTTCTCAGGGCATCCAGCTGGGCCAGGAGCCCGACCACCCCCAGAATAATCAGCAGACCTGCCCTTACCCCGGTTCCAGTCAGACTTGCCAGCCTCGAGCCCCCCTTGAAAAAGGCCAGAATTAGACCAAAAACCCCCACCAGGATGCCGAGGGCTAACGGGTGGCCTCCGGCCATGATTATGAGTCCGATCAGGGGAATCATGGGGCCGTGTACTCCAGGCAGATTGGCTCTGGGGTTGATAAATCCGCTAATTGGAATCACGAAAAGTATGGCTGCAATCAGCAACTCGTAGCGCACGTTCTCGGCAATGAACTCTTTGGAGAGGCCGAAGCCGGCAGCAAAAGTGCTCACTACCGCCGTCACCATCACAATTTTTCCGATTGTTCCCGAAATGGCCGGGACAATGTCCTCGGGCTCAAATCGGTAGTCTCTCCCCGGCAGGTTAAGCCGCCAGGGCCTGGGCTGGGTTATCTCTAGCTCGTGTTCGAGATACTTCTCTCGAGTCTCAAACTCGCTAGCTGCTCGGTGAGCCTTCTGGTACTCCGTCACAGCAAAGACTTCCTTTCTGGTTCGGTCGCCTATTCTTACCCTCGAGTACACCCACATGGCCGGGCGAGTGTCTTGGAAAGGCGGTGTGCAGCACAGAACCGTGTCACAAAACCACTATGCCCAAACTAAATAAAAAACAGGGACTTAATCCAGGGAGGATAGTCCCAGCCAGTAGTATTATGTTTTTGACATAATCGCTCCGGTAGGGTATACTATGCTGCTGGCTTATAAGCGCGTTCCGAGCGCTTTTTTTGTGTCCATTAGGCCCAGGAGAAAGAATGTCTCAAGTTCTGCCCATTGAAATCACGGACGAGGTAAAACAAAGTTTTATCAACTACGCCATGTCGGTCATCGTGGACCGTGCTCTGCCCGACGTGCGCGATGGCCTCAAGCCGGTGCAGCGGCGCATCCTTTACGGAGCCTACCAGGACGGTGTGCTTCCCAGCCGCAAACACGTCAAGAGCGCCAAAATCGTAGGGGAGGTCATGGGTAAGTACCACCCCCACGGGGACGCTGCCATCTACGACACTATGGTGCGCATGGCTCAGGACTGGAGCCTGCGCTATGCCCTCATTGACGGACAGGGGAACTTCGGCTCGATTGACAACGACCCCCCCGCCGCCCCGCGCTACACTGAAGCCCGCCTCTCCAGTCTGGGCCTCGAGATGCTGCAAGACCTCGACAAAGACACCGTGCCGATGGTGCCCAACTACGACGGCACCCAGGAACAGCCCGAGGTTCTGCCCTCTGCCCTGCCCAACATGCTGGTGAATGGTGCAGCCGGCATTGCGGTAGGGATGGCCACCAGCCTGCCTCCTCACAACCTCTCCGAGACCATTGATGCCCTGGCCCTGATGATTGATAACCCTGAGGCGACCCTGGACGAGATTATGAAGGTGCTGCCAGGGCCGGATTTTCCTACTGGGGCCAAGCTTTCCCGCCGGGGCATCAAGGAAGCCTATTCCACTGGGCGCGGCAGTCTCAAGGTGCGGGCCAGGGTGCGCAACGAGGACAAAAATGGGCGGGCCATGCTGGTCTTCACCGAGATTCCCTACCAGGTCAACAAGGCCGATCTGATCGCCCAGATCGCCGCCCTGGTGCGCAACAAGGTGATTGAGGAAATCTCGGCCCTGCGCGATGAGTCCGACCGCCAGGGTATGCGTATTGCCATCGAACTTAAGCGCGGCTCTAACCCCCAGGTGGTACTCAACAAGCTGTACAAGCACTCGCGCCTGCAGACCAGCTTCACCATCAACCTGCTGGCGATTGTGCATGGCGAGCCCAAGGTGCTTACCCTGCCACAGATGATGCACCACTACCTCGAGCATCGGGGCGAGGTGGTACGCAAGCGCACCGAGTACGATCTGCGCAAGGCTAAAGAGCGGGCTCATATTCTGGAAGGACTGCTGATCGCACTCGACCATATTGACGAGGTAATCACGCTGATTCGCGCTTCGCAGGAGGCCGCCGAAGCCCGCAGTGGGCTAATGAGCCGCTTTAGCCTGACCGAGATTCAGGCCCAGGCCATCCTGGACATGCGGTTGCAGCGGTTGGTGGGCCTCGAGCGCGACCGGCTGCAGTCCGAATACCGCGAGCTGATGGAAGAGATTGGTCGCCTCGAGGCCATTCTGGGCGACCAGAAGAGGCTGTGGCGGGTGGTCAAGAACGAGTTGCTGGATATCAAGAAAAAATACGGCGACCAGCGTCGCACCCAGATTACCGAGTTCGAAGAAGGCTTCAGCATTGAAGACCTGATCGAAGACGAAGAAATGGTCATCACCCTCACCAGCCAGGGCTTCATGAAACGCACCCCACTCGAGGCCTACCGTGCGCAAGGGCGCGGGGGCGTGGGGGCCCAGGCCGGCAAAACCAAGGAAGAAGACGAGGCTATCTCGGTGTTTGTGGCCTCCATGCACGACACCCTGCTGATCTTCACCAACCGGGGCCGGGTTTACGGCGAGAAAGTCCACGAGCTGCCCGAGGCCAGCCGCCAGGCCCGGGGAACCCACGTGGTCAGCCTGCTACCGCTGGTCGAGGGCGAGGAGGTCGCAGCCTTGCTGAACGTGCGCGACCTGACCCAGGAGGGCTATTTTGTCTTTGCTACCAGGGACGGTCTGATCAAGCGCACCGAAATCAAGGAGTACCAGAACCTCTCGAGCGCGGGTCTGATCGCCATCAATTTGGTGGAGCACGATGCGTTAATTGGGGTGGCTATTGCCCAGGAAGACGACCAGGCCATGCTGGCCACCCTTAGCGGCCAGGCCATCCGCTTTAAACTCTCCGATGTGCGCGCCACTGGGCGGGCCACCCAGGGCGTAACGGGCATCCGCTTCAAAGAAGGCCGCCACGACCGGGTGGTTTCGCTGGTAATTCTGCCCAGGGGCGAAGAGGGTGAGGTACTGGCGGTGGGGACTTACGGCTACGGCAAGCGCACCTCGGTTTCCGAATACCCCTTGCAAGGCCGGGGTGGCATGGGTGTTATCACCTTCAACACCAACGAAAAGGTAGGGCAGTTGGGTGCGCTGATGCGCGTGCAGGGCGACGAAGACCTGCTGGTGCTCTCGCGCCGGGGCATCGCCATCCGCACCAAGGTTTCCAGTATCTCACAGTACGGACGGGCCACCAGCGGCGTCAAGGTGATGAACCTGAGCGAAAAAGATGAGATGGCCTCGGCCTTCGTGATCGCGCCGCAGGACTAAAGCGCTTTTCCCTACAGAACTATCCAGGGCTAGGAATTCTCTGTCCCACGCAAGATTTTTGCTCAGTCCCTACAAGGCGGTCAGCTCGGGCACTACAAAGCACAGCCCTGGCAGCAACGGCACCTCGGCAGTGTCGTCGTCAGAGTATTTCACGGGCTCTTCCTTGTTATCGTCCCAGGCGTATATGCACCGTTCGGCAGGATCAATCACCCAGTAAAGCCGCACACCATATTTCTGATACATGCGGCGCTTGGTCTGCAGGTCGTAGTCGCGGTTGCTGGGCGATAAGATTTCCACCACCCAGTCGGGCGAGCCATAAACGCCTCTGTCGGTAACCAGGTCGGCGTGCTCGTTAGCGACGTAAATCAGATCCGGCTGCACCCCGTCGTTGAGCGAGAAGCGCACGTCGAAGGGGGCGAAGAAGACCTCTCCAACGGGGTTCCGTTGAAGGTAGCTTTCGACTCTGAACGTCAAACGGCGCAAAATGCGTTGGTGATGACGGCTAGGGGACGGCGACACGTAGAGTTCTCCTTCAACAATTTCCCGGCGCTTCCCGTCGTCGGGGAAGTTATCGAGGTCGTCCACCGTGAACTTCACCGGGTGAATCATAGAAACAGTATAGATGAACCCTGAAAGTGAGGTCTGAATCCCCCCTGCCCCACCCTCCTCTGGTCGGGCGGCGGCGTAGAATAGCGCCATGTCCGAGAGCACCGACAAGCACAAGGAGATCGCCAAGTCCAGGGGGCCGGTGGCGCTTGCCATCGTCACCGCCTCCGACACCCGCACCCCCGAGACCGATACCAACTACCACTACCTGGCCCCCGAGATCGAGGCGATGGGGCACAAGATCGTAGGCTACCGCATCATTAAGGACGAGCCTGACCAGGTGGCGCTGGCCCTGGATGACATGGTGAACACCGGGGCACAAATTATCCTGTTCAACGGCGGCACCGGTATCGCCCCCCGCGACACCACCTATGATGTGCTGGCCCGCAAAATCGAGAAACCCATGCCGGGGTTTGGCGAACTGTTTCGGATGCTCTCCTACAGCGAGGTAGGGGCCGCAGCGATGCTCTCCCGTGCTACTGCCGGAACCTACCGCAAAAAGGTGGTAATCTCCACTCCGGGATCTCCCAACGCCGTGATGGTGGCCTGGGAAAAGCTGATCAAGCCAGAGTTGGAACACCTGGCCTGGGAAGTTGCGCGATAATGAGAGCGTGAAAGAAGATAGCAAAAGTCGTGAAAGTTCACTGGTTCCACTTTATGTATCAATCCTAGGGATTCTGCTGATTACTGTTCTGTTCGGGGTTATCGCGTTTTCGCTCTTTGGGAACTGGGAGAAAGCAAGCAATTTTGGCAATGCCTTTGGAACCCTCAATACACTGTTTTCTGGGCTTGCTTTTACTGTTCTAATCTACACAATTTTGCTTCAGCGCCGGGAACTAAGTCTACAACGACAAGAGCTGGCAATGACCCGAAAAGAGCTCAGCGGGCAAAAAGAAGCTCTTCAACTTCAAAACGAACTCACCAGCAAGCTTCAGTTCGAGAGTTCTTTTTTTAGAGTCCTGAGGACTTTTCAAGATACGGCCAGGAATCTGATTGGCGACACAAAGCATGGTTCGCAACAAGGTCAAATGTTCTTTCTCAGCCTTATTGTCGATTTTAGCGAGTTGGTTTCCCCTTCTCGACATTTCGCGAATACTGAACCACAACCAACGGTAAGCTTCCAGGTTGATAAAAATTCGTTACCACTCTCGCTAAAAGATGCTATCCCGATCTCTATGAATCATTCCTTGATGTGGCTTCAGTCGTATGTAGACACTCTTCATTTAGGGACTATTCTCTTGCGGGAAGCTCCTGTCGAGAATACCGGCCCATACAAAAATCTTTTGCTGGCTCAACTGTCTATTAGAGAACGGCTCGTACTAGTCATATACAGCAACAAGGATCAAAAGCTTGAGGAAATTTGTGACTTTTTGCGATTGAGTGAGCATATTACTGACGCTCACTTCTTGGATAGCGCCGAAAGAAACGTTTATATGATGGCAAAAGAGGAAGGGCTTATATAGCCCCTTTACTCTGGCCCGGAAGCGTTTAGCATATGCCTATGACCCTCAAGGGCCAGGGGCCTGGCCCCCTACCGCCTTTGCTTGAGCAGTACGTCGAGCTACGGGATGCCTACCCCGACTATTTGCTGCTCTTTCAGGTGGGCGACTTTTACGAGACCTTTGGCGAGGATGCCGAGCGCTTTTCTCGGGCCTTGAATCTGGCCCTTACACACAAAACCGCCAGGGATTTCACCACTCCGATGGCAGGAATTCCTGTGCGCTCGGTGGACGTACACCTCGAACGGCTCTTGAAGCAGGGCTTTCGGGTGGCGGTGGCCGACCAGATGGAACTGGCCGAAGAGTCGGACAAGCTGGTACGGCGCGAGGTAACGCAACTCCTCACGCCTGGCACGGTGATGCGCGAGAACCTGCTCAAACCGGAGGCCAACTATCTGGCCGCGCTCAGTACTGGAGATGGCTACGGTCTGGCTTTGCTGGATATTTCCACTGGGGAGTTTCGTGGAACCGTGCTCTATGGCAAGAGTGCCCTTTACGATGAGCTATTTCGCTTCCGGCCTGCGGAGGTGCTGCTGGCACCGGAGCTTTATCGCAATGCAGAGTTCTTGCAGGAGTTCCAGCGACGCTTTCCGGTGATGATGTCGGAGGAGGGTTTCGAGGGCCGGTCGGGGGTAGCAGCCCTGGAAGCGCAGTTCGACCCATTGCCCGCAGGTTTAGACCACCCTGCGCTGAAGCGTTCCGCAGGAGCCGTCCTGGCCTATGCGCTGCGGGTGCAGGAAAACGGGCTCCCGCAGGTGCGGAGCTTTGTGCGCCATGACCCCAACGCCTTTATGCAAATAAGCGAGTCTACCCTGCGGACTTTGGAAATTTATGAGCCGAGTTCGGTGGGGGATCGCAGCGAGGAGCGCACCCTGATGGGGGTGCTGGGCCTGACCCGCACCGCGCCAGGTCGGCGCTTGTTGCGGGCCTGGTTGCGGCATCCGCTGGTGGAGGAAGCCCCTTTACAGGCCCGGCTGGATGCGGTAGACGCACTGGTGCGCGACGGGGTGCTGCGAACCGAAGTGCGCAAAATTCTATACCGGATGCACGATCTGGAACGCCTCGCGGCCCGTTTACTGGCAGGAAGAGCCAGTGCCCGTGACCTATCGGCCTTGCAACGCAGCCTCTCGCTGTTACCGGAACTCGCGGGGTTGCTGCATGGTTTTGGGCCACTTCAGGGCTTGCTCGAGCGCCTGCCCGGTCTGATGGATGTGACCGAGCAAATTGCCACCGCACTGGTGCTGGATCCCCCGTTCAAAATCACCGATGGGGGCCTGATCCGGGAGGGCTTCGATCCCGAACTCGACGAGCTGCGCCACCGGGCTGAGGAAGGGCGCACATGGATTGCACAGCTGGAAACCGACGAGCGCGAGAAGACCCGCATCCCCAACCTCAAGGTGGGTTACAATGCGGTCTTTGGCTATTACCTCGAGGTCACCCGCCCTCACTATGCCCTGGTTCCAGAAGATTGGCGAGCGCTCCAGACTCTCAAAGACCGCATGCGCTTCAGCACCCCCGAACTTAAGGAGCAGGAGCGCAAAATCCTGCAAGCCGAAACCGAAGCCATCAAACGTGAGTACGCCGTGTTTCTGGAGTTACGCGAAAACGTGGCCAGGGCTGCCGATGAGGTACGCCAGACGGCCCAGGTTCTGGCTGAGCTGGACGTGTATGCAGCGCTGGCAGAGGCCGCGGTGGAGTATGGCTACAACCGTCCACGATTTTCCACCGACGGCGAACTCTCGATCCAGGCAGGACGGCATCCGGTGGTGGAACGCAGCAGTCTGTTTATCCCCAACGACCTGTCCATAAACCCTTCGGCGCGGCTCCTGATCCTGACCGGGCCAAACATGGCCGGGAAGTCTACTTATTTACGCCAGACAGCCCTGATTGCCTTGCTGGGCCAGACTGGCTCTTTTGTGCCGGCAGAGTCGGCCACGCTGCCCATCTTCGACCGCATCTACACCCGCATCGGGGCCTCAGATGACATCGCGGGCGGGCGCAGCACTTTCATGGTGGAGATGGACGAGCTGGCTACCATTCTGCAAAACGCCACTGCCAGGAGCCTGGTACTCCTGGACGAAATTGGGCGTGGCACCAGCACCTACGACGGCCTGGCGCTGGCCTGGGCCGCCTGCGAGCACCTGCACAACCAGGTGCGGGCTTACACGCTTTTTGCAACCCACTATTTTGAACTCACCGCGTTGCCGGAGCGCATGGCCGCAGCTCGCAACGCCCACGTCGCCGCCAGAGAGGAGGCTGGCGGGTTGGTTTTTTACCATCAGGTATTGCCGGGGCCTGCCAGCAAGAGCTATGGACTGGAAGTGGCCCGGCTGGCCGGCCTTCCTAAAGAGGTCTTGCTGCGGGCCAGAGCGGTGATGGTCGGGCTCGAGGCCAGCCAGAAGGGGTTGTCCAGGGAAGTGCTGGAAGAGCTTCTAGAGCTTGACCTCTCGCGCACCAGCCCCCTGGATGCACTTTTGTTCTTGCGAAAGCTGCAAGAATTACTCAAAGGCCTATCCAGCGATGTGGTGAAGGCAGGGAACGCATAGCAGGAGAAGGGGCTTGAGGGGTGGAATGGCAGGAAGCATGAACCGGGGTGGGAGTTTCCGCTGGCTGGTACAGCGCAACCTGCGCTACGCAGCCTACACGCTAGCGTTCGGGCTGGTATGGGAGGGGCTGTGGAGGCTTTTAGGCCACCCCTACGGGGTTGAGGTTCCCTTTCTGGTGCTGGCCTTGGTGGGTTCGATCCTGGCGCTCTACCTGGCCTGGTTTACTCGGCAGAGCGCGCGAAACAAGTTATGATCCGCAAACTGTCCCCCGAACTGATCCGCGAGATTGCAGCCGGCGAGGTGGTCTCGAGCCCCGCCGATGTGGTTAGAGAGTTGCTGGAGAATGCGCTGGATGCAGGGGCTACCCGGCTACACCTCGAGCTGTGGGGGGGCGGGCTGGACCGAATTGTGGTTGGCGACAACGGGGTGGGCACTCCCAAAGAAGAATTAGCCCTGGCGCTGGAGCAGCACACCACCAGCAAGCTCACCGACCTGCAACACATCGCCACGCTTGGCTTTCGTGGAGAAGGTTTGTGGGCCATCCGCCAGGCCGCCCGAGTGCGACTCACCTCGAGGCCTGCACAGCAGTTGGGCGGTGCAACCCTAACCGCTTTTCAGAACGAAGTTGAACTCCAAGAGCACCCGGCCCCAGCAGGCAGCAGGGTCGAAGTGACGACCCTCTTCAGTCACCTGCCCGCACGGAGGAACGCTCTGGAGGCCCCTGCCTCCGAAGGGCGCAAGGTGGTGCATCTGGTCTCACGCTACCTGCTGCATCGCCCAGAAATTTCGCTACGGTTGGCGATGGATGGCGAAGAGAAAATCGCCCACGCCGGGGGTGGCTTCACGGAGGCCGCCAAACTGTTGTGGGGCTCGGTGGTGGCCAATCGTTTGCTGTCCATGGAGCAGAGCGATGGTTCTTTCAAGCTTTCGGGCCTGCTCTCGCGCCCCGAGCTGTCACGCCCACGCCGCGACCGCTTGCTGCTGGCCCTGGGTGGCCGCCCAGTAGAGTGGCCCGAGTATCTGTTGCAGGCAGTGCTGGCAGCTTACAAGGAGCTTTTGCCCCACGGACAGTTTCCGGTGGGGGTGCTGAACCTGGACATCCCTGCCGAGCACCTGCTGGTCAACACCTCGCCCGACAAGTCCAGGGTCAAGCTGATCCGGCCCGAGCCGATTTTGAGTTTTGTTTCCCAGGCTGTGCAGAACCTGCTCTCGGCCCACCCGTTGGCCCGTGCCTTGCCCGAGCCCGTCCCCATGACCGGCCCTTCTCCAGTGCTGCGGGCCAGCTTTCCCCGCTTGCGTTGTCTGGGCAGCTTTCGCGAGCTGTACCTGCTGGCGGAGTCGGGTGATGAACTCTACGTGGTGGATCAGCACGCCGCCCACGAACGGATTCTCTACGAGGAGCTCTCGCGCCGCTACCGCCAGGATCCGCCCCTTGAACTACCGCATCCCGAGCTGGTCTCGCTGAGCCTGGGCGAAGAGTTAAACTTTGCCGAGCGAGCCGAGCAGCTCGAGCAGGCCGGGGTGCTGCTGGAACCCTTTGGCCCCGGCAAATACCGCATTCGTAGCATTCCAGCTTTCCTGATTGGACACCCCTCGCTCATCCCCGAGGTGGTGAAAGGAAGCCTGGGAACACCCAGCTTTACCGAGGCCTGGCGCAATGTGCTGGCCCGGCTGGCCTGTTTGCCCGCCATCAAGGCCGGGCATCCACTTTCCAATGCATCGGCCCAGGCTCTGCTGGATACCCTGGCTGAGTGTGAACTACCCTGGGTCTGCCCCCACGGGCGACCCACGGTGCTGGTGATGGGCGAATTGGAGCTGGCCCGGCGTTTTGGGCGGCGCGGAATCCGGGCTGTGGAGCGCTCGAGGGTTGAAGAAATATAGTGCCCGTGGACGCCCCAATACCTCTCCTGGGTATACCGGTAGTTACAGTGTAACATTAGCTCATCTCACATATTCAAGTCCGATTAGCTGAAAGAATAGCAAAAATCAAGTTCGAATCATCAGGGAGGCTTACATGCGCGAGCAGGATAACGACGTGATGCTGCAGGAGGAAATGGATCGCAGAACCTTTTTGAAGAAGACCGCCGTTGCTGGG
This sequence comes from uncultured Meiothermus sp., assembly GCF_937863175.1. Classification (GTDB taxonomy): domain Bacteria; phylum Deinococcota; class Deinococci; order Deinococcales; family Thermaceae; genus Meiothermus. The sequence goes on from NZ_CALMCQ010000400.1 coordinate 15,345, forward strand.
GCTGCGGTGGGGATGATGGGGTGGGGAACAGCCCAGCCCCAGGCCACTGCCGATCAGGTGGTGCGGGGCAAGAATGCCCGGCTGGTAGTGCTTTCTTCCAGACCCGTGGTGTTGGAGTCCACCCTGGAAATCCTGCGGTCGGAACGTATTACCACCAAGGCCAACATGTTTGTTCGCAACAACATTGACCTGCCCGGTCTTAACACCACCGAGCCCAACGTACAGCCTGCCTGGGCGGCAGAGATTGGCGGTCTGATAGATGCCCCCTTCCGAATTACCGTAGAGGAGCTTTCCAGGCTGCCGCAAACCGAGGTGACCACCGTAATACCTTGCTCGGGTAACGGACGCACCTTTTTCACCCCCCGCCCCTCGGGCAACCCCTGGACTTTTGGAGGTATCGCCCAGGTCACCTGGCGGGGAGTCTCGCTTAAAACGCTGCTCGAGGCCAGGGGAGTCAGGCTGCGGGATAACGCCCGCTTCATTACCATGAATGCCTCGACACAAGGCGGCGCTGCGCCTTTTGAAAAAAGCTTCCCCATCAGCGTTTTTGATCATGCCATGCTGGCACTGGGAATGAACGGGGAGCCCCTTCCAGCCGTACATGGGGGCCCACTCCGGTTCGTGGCCCCCGGCACTTTCGGTGTTGCGAACGTCAAGTGGTTGGCTAAGGTGGACTTCACTGCTACCGAAAGCACCAGTGCCGAGCAAATACCCCGCTACCGGGTGCCTTTCTTGCCCGGCCAGAACCTGCCCATCCTGCCCACCACACCCGGCAGCCGCTACAACTACACCC
>NZ_CALMCQ010000401.1 GCF_937863175.1 uncultured Meiothermus sp.
TGCGTGGTGAGCCATTGCGGCACCAGCGCCGCGGCCACCAGCCAGGCCAGGAACTCCTGGTTGCGCCCGCCCTGGCCCGAACCGCGCACCGTTACGCTGGCCTCGCCGCCCGAGAGCAAGACCACCGGGGGCCGAAAAGGCTGCCCATGTATGCGGATGCTTTGCACCATACCGGCATGGAAACGGGCCAGCTCTCTCGCCTCACCCTGAAACCGATCCGACAAAATCACCGCGGTGTGGCCCTGCGTCTGCCAGTAGTCGCGGGCCGCTTCCAGCAAGAGTTGGTTGTTTCCGATCAGCCGGTTGTGCACCCGAGTGAAGAGGGTATCCCCCGGCTTGGGAGATTCGGCCAGGGCTCCGCACACCCCTTGGGCCAGGTGGGTGCGAACCTCCGGAAAATCCAGGCCATACCTGTCGAGAACCTCCAGCGCATCGGCAAAGGTGGTTTCGTCCGGCACGGTCGGCCCCGAGGCGATCACCGACAGGTCATCGCCGGGTACATCAGACAGGTACAGTGCATGAATACGCGCTGGTGTGGCGGCTGCCAGCCGCCCACCTTTGATGCCAGAGAGGTGTTTTCGTACTGCATTCATCTCCTGGATATCGGCCCCACAGCGCAAAAGAGACCGGGTCAGGGCTTGCTTGGTGGGCAGATCCACTCCCCACGGAACACATAAAAGCGCACTACCCCCGCCCGAGACCAGAAGGAGCAGCAGATCCTCTGCTTCGAGCCTGGAGACGGCACCCAGGATTTTTTGCCCGGCCTGCACACTCCGCTCGTCGGGAACTGGATGGCTGGCGGGCAGTACCACCCCATTGGAATGGTTGGGCAAAACCAGCGAATCCTCGGCTTTTGGAACCGCTACATACGGAACCTGGGGAAACTGCTTTCGGGCTGCCTCCAACATGCTCAGGGCAGCTTTCCCCACCGAAACGATCAGCGCGGGGGCCTCCTCGGGAAGGTGCTGGGCGGTGAGATGGGCCGGATGGGTCTGCTGCAAGGCGTGGTGAAAACTGGCGATTAGCTGCTCGCGCATACCCGGCATTCTACGCAAAAAGCACCCTCCAACCTCGAAGCCCTGAGGTCCAACGGTAAGGGATCGGGCGGGTTGCCCAGACGCCTATCCGATGGGACTGGCTTGCACCTTTTCGTACGCCCGATCTAGCAGTTCGGTGGTATGCATCACCGGAATGTCCTTTCCCAGCCTGCGCAGGTGGGTCTGAATCTGGGTGAAGCAGCCGATATTTCCCGTTACGACCAGTTGGGCACCCGTGGCAATGATGTTACGGGCTTTTCGCTCGCCCAGGGTGGCGGCAATGGCGGGCTGCTCGAGGTTATACGTTCCTGCCGAACCACAACACAACTCGCCCTCCGCAATCTCCACCAGCTCCAGGCCCGGGATGCTGCGCAACAGTTGGCGCGGTTCGGCGCGCACCTGCTGGGCGTGGGCCAGATGGCAGGCATCGTGGTAGGCCACCTTGAGGGGAGTATAGAGAGGCGGTACTTCCTTCAGGCCCAGCTCGCTCAAAAAGACCGAAACATCCTTAACCTTGGCCACCAGTTGGTCAGCCTGGGCTTGTTCTGGCTCGCCGTGGAAAAGAATGGGATACTCCTTGAGGCCCGAGCCACAGCCTGCGGCGTTGGTGACAATTGCGTCGTAATCTCCAGCAAAGGCTCCCAGGTTGTTGCGGGCAAAGTGCAAAGCTCGAGCGCGTTCGCCGGTGTGCATCGCCAGCGCACCACAACAGCCCTGCCCCCTGGGAATCACCACCTCCACCCCATTTCTGGCCAGTACCCGCAGGGTGGCGGTGTTGAAACCAGGTTGCAATACCTGCTGGGCACAGCCGGCCAGGAAGGCCACCCTGGCCCGCTTTGGGCCTTCCGCCGGAACTATTTCGGGGAGGGGTTGGCCCGGCGACAGACGGTCGGGTAGAAGCTCGAGCGGTGCTTGCAGCAGGGGGGGCAGCAGCGGTTTCATCCATTTGCCCAGTCGGCCCAGCATGGCCGCCGCCCGGAAACGTCGGGGATAGGGAAGGGTCTCCTGGATACCGATGCGAAAAAGCTTCTGGAAAGGGGGGCGGCGGCGCTTGGGCTCACTCCAGCCCCGGTAGGTGGAAATCAGTTCGCCGTAGGGAACGCCGCTGGGACAGGCCGTCACGCAGCCCACGCAGCCCAGGCACTTGTCGAGGTAGGGCTGGGCTTCCTCCCTCTCGAGACTGCCCTCCAGCACTTCTTTCATCAAAAAAATGCGCCCCCTGGGGGAGT
>NZ_CALMCQ010000402.1 GCF_937863175.1 uncultured Meiothermus sp.
GAGGCGCCTGGAACCGCAGCACTGGGGCTGGCGCCAGTGGGCCTGGCCCGTTTTAGAGCTCAGCGGGTGCCGCAGATGGGGTGGAATACGGTTGAATACAACGCCATTTTCCGGCACCTGTCGGGGCGGTATTTCTACTTTGTGCACTCGTATTTTGCCCCGCTTGTAGAAGGTAGCATCGGTGTTACCGAGTATGGTGGAACCCACTTTACCGCCGTCTATGCGCAAGATAATGTGGTCGCTCCACAGTTCCACCCGGAAAAAAGCGGCGCCGTGGGACTGGCTTTGCTCGAGTCCGTTCGGACGTACTTTGGTTCGTAAGGGCCAGGCCTGCGTTGCCTTTATACAAAAATCTACCTGGCCTGCAAAAGGTCTTTCTCGGTAATTAGACGACCTTGCCCACCAATAGCGGTGGCCGCCAGAGAGCCAGCCAGGTTGCCCAGGCGGGCGGCCACAAACGGGTCTTTGCCTTGCAGGATGGCATGGGCGAAGGTAGCCGTAAAGGCATCACCCGAGCCGGTGGTATCCACTACTTCTTCGAGCGGATAGGGTTCTACCAGTTCTTGCCGGGTTGGGGTGATGACAATTGAACCCAGTGCACCCACCTTTACGATGACCGTCTCGAGGCCCCAGCCCTTGAGCGCGCTCACCCCATCGCTGATGGAAGCGCTGCCCGTCAGGGCCAGCAATTCAACCTGGTTCATCAACAGGTAAGAAACGCCCCGAAGAAGGTTGAGCAGCTCCCTGCCTGCGGCCCGCACCGCACCTGTGCCGAGGTCGGCGAAGATGGGCAACTCGCGTTTACGAGCCGCATCCAGGGCGTTGATGGCATACTGTCGTTGCGGGCCTCCCACAAAGGCATAGGCCGAAAACACCGCACCATCCACCTGATCAAACATTCTGGCCTTGAACTCGGCCACATCCAGAAAACGGCTGGCCCCCCCTGCCGAGATCATCGAGCGCTCGCCCCCAGGAACCAGCAAAATCAGGATCGAAGAAGTGGTCTGCTCCGGATCAACCTGCAGATATTTGAGGTCAACCCCGGCCTGTTCTAATTGCGACAGAGCCACGCTTCGGAAAGGATCGTCCCCCACCCGGCTGGCCAAATATACCTTGTTCCCCAGGCTGGCCAGATGGGCGGCCAGCGTACCGCCGGCCCCTCCGGGCTTCATCAGGGCTCGCCGAGCCGGAACCTCTTCGCCTGGCTCCGGGATTCGCTCGAGAAAATAGATTAAGTCAACCGATACATCTCCTACGACAAAGAACCGCATCCCGGCCTCCCAGCCTATGTTTCCCGCTTGCAGGGTTTACTACAGTTTAGCGCCATATTAACCCGATAGGTAGTAGCCTACCCCAAGCATATGAGAAATCGCTATCAAGGGGGGGACTCAGGGCCATTTCGATTCGAACGCACGGCTCTAAGGCCTCGAAAAACCGCCGCGTCGTCGCCGTGCTGCTTGCTATAGCAACCGCGCTAGCTGATTCTAACGAGGAGTTGTTCAAATTGCTGCAAGCTTAGAGCCTCACCCCGAACCTGAGGTGGAAGATTTAGGGCCAGCAGGGCCTGGGAAACCTCTTCGGAGGCGTAACCCCCTGCTTTGAGGGCGTTGATCAGGGTCTTGCGCCGCTGCGCGAAGGCTGCCTCGATCAAGCGGAACAGCGCGGGATGATCTGGGTTGGCATTGGGCTCGAGGCGAATCACCGAACTTGTTACTTTTGGGGGTGGAAAAAAGGCTCCTGGAGGCAGATCCACGATACGCCGGGCCTGTGCGTGATACTGCACCCGCAACGAGAGCAGGCCGTATTCGGCCGTTCCGGGTTGGGCAGTCATGCGCAACGCCACCTCTTTCTGCACCAGTGCTACAATTCGGCGAAATCGGCCCGAAAGCAACAGCTTGGTGATCAGGGGGGTGGCGATATTGTAGGGCAAATTGCCGGCAAATAGGCTCCGGGGCGATACTCCAGTCCAGTCAAAGGTGAGCGCGTCGCCCCAGATGATTTGCACCGGCAGTCCAGCCAGGGTCTCAGCGTAGACGGCCTCGAGCCGACGATCCATTTCGATGCTGACCACCCTTGCACCGGCCTCGGCCAGGGCGCTACTGAGGGTTCCCAGCCCAGGCCCCACCTCATAGACGGTTTGGCCTGGCTCGAGCCCCACCGCCTCGACGATTTTTTGCAGATAGCCCCGCTCGACAAGAAAGTTCTGTCCAAAACGCTTATCGGCCCGCAGACCGTAGCGATCCAGCAGATCCCGAACGACCCTGGGTGAGGTAAGCTTCACGACGAGCGAGCAGGCGAGCAGGGGAGAGATACAAAATATAGAAAAGGCCGTAAGGAACGTGAAAATCGAATCACATAACCTCTAGCGTCCTTCCAGGCCTCTCCCGCGCATAGCCGCTCCTCCTCTCGCTTTACTGGACAGCCGCGCCCACCGGCGGGATTTCCACGATTTCCCAGTCCAGCCTGTCCTCATCGAGAATCAGTTCCAGGTATTGATCCTGGTCGAGCGCATCAATTAAGGCCAGTTTGTCCTTAATCAAGATACCGTTTTTCATTACGGTATGCCCGTACACGCCAAAGCGATAGCCCATGCGCTCTATGTAGTCGGTATTGTGAATCCACCACTCTTTGGCTTCGCGCCCGTTGTAAAACATTTCATCGTAGGTTTGGAGCCACGGTACAGGCCCCACATGGGCAAAGTTGACGCCGTGCAGACTGATCTGGGCTGGAAAGGTCTGAAACCAGCTCTTCAAATCTTCGGGAAATGCCACCCCACCCAACTCGGGGTGAAACTCCTTGTGCTCGAGGTGGGCGTTTCCTAGCACCATATCGCCGGTAATGGCCGCATGGTCGTGGTTGCCCATCAGAATGGTGATGTGTTCGGGGGCGGCCTCCTGAAAGCGTTTGATGCGTACCAACTCCCGAAGCTGGGCCCTGGCCGCCATGCGCGTGTGGTCGGGGTTGTTGGGGTCGTAATCCTCCAGCCCGGTCAGGCGGCGGTAGTCGGCCAACAGCTTGGGATGCACCAGGTCACCCATCATGACCACACGGTATGTACCGCGTCTGAGGGGGTCGGAGGGGAGCCAGTCCTCCCCAACCGCAAACGAATGCTTCAAAGCCCGCCACAGCTTGGGAAAGTCGGCGTGCAAGTCCCCGATGGCAATAACCTTGATCACAGATGTCCTTTGCTCATGAGGCTTGCCCCTTCAGCAAAGCCCGCAACTCGCCGTAGAGTTTACGCGTTTCGTCAGGATGTTTGCCATACCCCCCATATCTCATCACAATCTGGGCTGCCTGCTTGCCCAGACCTGCTTCTTTGAGGCGTTCGATCAGGCGGTCTATAAGTTCCTGGGGTTCGGGCTTGGCCTCGGCCGGAGAGGGCGTGCTGTCTGCGCGGGCTCCGGGGTATGGGGCCGGAGCCTCAGAATCAAGGCTGCTGTGCACAGAAGCCTCCAGATCCACCCTGGGACTGTTGAACTTCCCGGTGTCGGGGTCGTGGTCAACCCACTGCTTATCGAGGCGGTACAGGAAGCGTCCCACGCCAAACTTAACCGCAGCCCGCATCAGCGCATCGGAAAACGCAGACTTGAAGCTATCCCCCTCACCCACATCTTCCTTGGAAATATCCATCACGGTGAGCCTGCACTTCACCGCATAGTTGCCTGCGGCTTCTGGTGGGGGCGCATGCAGCACCACATAGTTGTCCTGCCAGCCATTGGTGCCCACGACCTCATCGAGGCGATCCAGCACAATCCTGGCATCCACATACGGCACAACCAGGGCTCGTCTCTTGTCTTTGGATAAGGCTTCCACGCGCCACTGCAACTCCTCGGGTGGGAAGGGCTCGCTCAGCATATCCCAGACATCGTTCATCGGGCTTCATTCTAGCAGCACGGCAACGCTGGCTCAGGTTGAACGTGAAAAGCCTATTAACCTCCCTCACATGCTGGTACTGGCATCCAGAGACTAGGGTAGGGGCATGCAGTGGATTGTCGCCGTGCTTGTGCTGGGTTCAATGGCTTTTGCCCGGATTAGGGTCACAATTGAGACCCCGCCCCCCCCAACCCTGATCATCAGCGCAGATGTGCGGATTGCGCTGGTTCCGGGCATTATAGTGGTAGAACGAGTTCCCGAACCCCTGGGGATGCGGGTGGTGTACCGGAGCGACCGGGTCGCCGGGCTTTATGGCTACCATCACCGCGACCTCGTTGCCAGGGGCTGGACAAGGGTCAGGCACCAGGCCAGCGAGGGTCGCTACAAGTCGGAGTACCGCCGGGGCCGGGCTAAGGCCAGTTTAGAAGTACGTGACCGCCGGGGCCGCGTCGAAGTGAGGGTGAAGGAAGGCTAGACACATTCCGCGCTCCCGGCTACACTAACAAACGCTTGGGGCCGTGGCGCAGTTGGGAGCGCGCTTGAATCGCACTCAAGAGGTCGAGGGTTCGAATCCCTTCGGCTCCACCAAGTCCAGGACAGCATAAACCCCCAGCGTTGTTGCTGGGGTTGCGGTTTTGTAGCAGAAAATGTAGCAGATTTTATTGGGCCACGTCCTCGAGGTCAATCACCCAGCCCTGGCGCTCGGAATCCAGCAGGTGGCGGTAGACATTCAGGGTCATGATGGGCGTGCTGTGGCCCAGGCGCTCGCTGACCAGCTCGACTGGTGGAGCGCCCCTGGCCAAGAGCAACGAGCGGTAGGTGTGGCGCAGGTCGTGCACCCGGACAGGCGCCAGGTTTAGTCAGTTGCAGATGCGTCGCAGGGCATAGTTGGGGGCATTGGGCTCTACTGGGCGGCTGGGGTCTTTGCTGCTGGGGAATAGCCACATCCGTATCAGGGTGGCCTCGCTGAAGCCCGCCTGCACCAACTGGCTGCGATAGGTTATCAGCCGGTGCCAGGATAGTGTGGGAACCGGCACCAGTCGCTCACTGCGGCGGTTTTTGGTGGGGCTGACCGCAGGGCGCATAACACCCCCAGTCCAGGCCCGGCGTATGGCCAGTGTTTGGGCGTTGAGGGCAGCCAGGAGCAAGCTCAGCTCGCCCGGCTCCAACACCCGGCCCTGGCGGGTGGGTGGGGGTAGTTTGAGACGCACCGGCTGTACCGGGTTGTGGTGGATTATTTCCAGGGCTACCGCCTCTTCAAAGGCGGAGCGCTGTAGGGATCGAACCCTGCGAATACCGCGAGCCGGCAGGGCCAGGCCATCCAGAAAGGCCCGGATGTGGGTTGGCCGAATGGCTTGCAAGCGCTTGTGCCCGAGTGCATCGTGCAAGTGGGGATCATCCAGCGAGGGCAGGGCCCGGCTCTGCGGCTGAGCCAGACTGTCACGATGGGCCTGGGCCACCAGCTCGGCTAGCTTCCGCCTCACCTCGGCCCTGGTCTGGCCATAGACCACCTTTCGCCGGGGTTGCCCTGACGGTTGTAGCTAGTCGTAACCGCGCCAACCCAGCGGCACGACGGTAGATGGAGCCCTCCTTGTTGCCGCGCCGGGGCATGCTACACTGACCTCATGGTGGTATTGCTGCCCAACGACCTCAGCAAGAAACTCTCGGCTTTCAAGCGGGCCAAGGGGCGCAACTGGGCCAAAGAGCTCGAGAAAATGCTGGATGAAGCCGTCCAGCTATCTGCCTGGGATGCCGAAGTGCGCAAGCCCGGGCCTAAAGCCAGCCAGATTAGCGAAAAAGAGGCTATCAAAATGGCAGTAGATGCCGTGTGCACGGCCCGCAAAAAGTGATGCGGGTAGTTTTCGACACCAACATCTACATTGCCACCCTCGTTACCCCTACCTCCAGCGTGGCCCGTGTTTATTGGGCCTGGAGAGAAGGGTGCTTTACCCTGCTCACCTCTACAACCCAACTTGCCGAGTTGCGCCGGGTGAGCCGCTATGCCAAGTTCAACAGCATCATCCGGTCTGCACAAGCCGGGGCCATGGTCAATACCCTGAAAGCGAGAGCTGAGTTTATTGCGCACGGCACAACTAACACCTTCTCGGCAGACCCCGACGATGACCTGATACTGGTAATAGCCGCTAAGGGCAAGGCAAACTATTTGGTAAGCCTGGACGAAGAGCATATGCTATCCCTCAAAAAGATTGAAAACACTCGAATCATCCGACCCGCACAACTGATAAAGCTCTTACGATAATGCGACCCATACTCACCTGCTGGGCCGCCACATGCCCAGAGCTACCCCTTCAAGTACCGTCCCACCGCCACCCCCACCACCGTGCTGCCTTCGGGTGCCTCGAACACTGCGCGGTGGGTACGGTTGTCGTTGCCAAAAAGCAGCAGGCCGTTCTCTACCCCCAGGTAACGCTTGATCACGACTCCATCCCCAGCCAGCCAGACCGCCACCACCTTTCCCCGCTCGGGCATCGCAAGCGTAGGGCGACATAGAATCCCCCCGCACCCGCACAATAAACAGCCGCGATTTGTCGTAGCCCCGCAGCTCGGGCAAATACACCTCTTCCATCTCCAAATCATCCCCAGCCCACGGCGGCCCTGCGCCCGCCGCCGCGCTGCCCCCTCTCGGGCAAGCGGCCCTATCCCGACGAGCTGAGCGCCCAGATTGCCGCTGCTGGGGTCGGGAACAAACGCGGCTGCAAACTCTTTGTCTACCGCTGCCCGCACTGCGGGCGCTGGCATCTGACCCGCAGCCCGTCCCGCGCGGGTGCTACCCTGAAGGAGAGCCATGGACGATAGAAGACTCAACCCCCTCCGCCTGCTGATCGTGCTGGGTATAGCGGTCTACTTCGGTGTCCTGCTGACCGCACCCGAGCAGACCCCCCAGCAGGCCCAGGCCCCGGTACCCACCGCCAGCAGTCCCGCGCCCCTACTACCCGCTCACACCGGCCCCTGCACTGCCCAGATCGAACAGGTGGGGATCGGCAACTACGAGCTGCGCCTGCAGATCAGCGGGGCTGCCGAGCGCATCCTGGTCTACACCGACCAGGGCAACCTGACCGCCTCCACCACCCAGGCCGGTAGCGCCGGGGTCTACCGGGTTCGTACCCCCGGCCCGGCCACCGCCGTGCAGCTCGACGGCTGCCCGGTGCTCAACCTGAGGTAACCATGGAGCCTAAGAAGGGATACATTGGCCGCTCGGCCTATCGCAGCTTCACCCGCAAAAAAGACCCCGTGCGCCCCGACGCCACCCGGCAGCTCGAGCTGATGACCGTCCTGCTGGCCGATGCCCGTAGCGCCGAAAGCATCATGGGTCATGCCGGGGGTGACCTGCGCAACCTCAACGGGATCGAGATCAAGGAGCTGGCCGCCCTCCCCGGGGTGGGGGAGGCCGCCGCCGCCAAGGTTATTGCCCTGTTTGCCCTGCTGCAACAGCTTTTATCGCCGCGTCAGCCTCAGCCGTCTGTCTCAGACGGCTAAGTCAGCCTTGAAATATAGGGTGCCCCAGGCAGCCTGGGGGTATGGCCTTTACCCGTGTGCCGATCGGGACAAACCAGGAGCTAAAGCCGGGTCTCTACGAGGCCACCTTGGCGATTACCGGCGACATCAGCCGGGCTACCCGCGCCGACCTCCAGCGCATCCTCTCGGCCCGCTTCGGCCAGACCGTACAGGTGGTGGACTGGGGCCGTTTGAATCAACAGTACGTGCTCCAGTTCCGGGTGGTGCAGGCCGCCCAGACCCAGGACAGCGACCTGATCCAGCCCGCCGCCCTCTGGATTCCCATCGCCATTACCATCGCCGCCATCGCCGGGGCGATTTACGCTGCCTACCGCTTCACCGTCGAGGTTAAAGCCGCCTTCCAACTGGTCTCCCAGCCTGCCCGCGACACCGGCGTCGCCGGGGTGGGGGTGGGCATGGTCGGCCTGGGGGTGGGGGCCGCGCTGATTGGACTCTACCTGCTGGTCAGGAGGTGAAATTATGGCAAAAAAACGTGCAGCCCGTACCCGCAAAACGCCCAAACGCGACAAAAAAGGTCGGTTTATCAAGCGATGAAACTCCAGCTCCCCGACGCCCTGCTCACCCAGCCGGTGGAAACCCCCACCGGCCCAACCGAGGGCATCCCTCTGGACACCCACCAGCTCGATCCCATCCTGGCCGAGGCGGTGG
>NZ_CALMCQ010000403.1 GCF_937863175.1 uncultured Meiothermus sp.
CCTGCGCTGCGGAGAGGGAACCATTTTGCAGGGCTTGCTGGATGGCGGCGGCCTGGATGATATGCACCTCGGGCTTGCCCAGCGACAGGATCAGGTCGGCCCCGGCCTGAAGGCTTTTCACGGCAGACTCGCCCAGGGAGTAGTTTTGGGTAATGGCTTTCATGTCCAGCGCATCGGTGACAATGATGCCCTGGAAGCCCAGTTTTTTGCGCAGATAACCGGTCAGGACTTTTTCGGAGAGCGTGGCGGGGTATTGCGGGTCGAGTGCTGGGAAGCGGATGTGAGCGCTCATGACCGAGCGGATACTGGCATCCACGGCCTTGCGAAAGGGATAGAGTTCGGTGCACTCGAGCTCTTCTAAGGGCTTGTTCACCACCGGCAGATCCAGGTGGGAGTCCAGCGCGGTATCGCCGTGTCCGGGGAAGTGTTTGACCGCTGCCATGACCCCGGCGCCCTCGAGCCCCCTGGCCCAGGCCAGCGCCAGCCTGGCCACTTTTTTGGGGTCGGAGCCAAAACTGCGGTCACCAATCACCGGGTTTCTGGGGTTGGTATTCACATCCATCGAGGGTGCAAAGTTCCAGTTGATGCCCAGCGAGATTAGCGTGTGGCCCACGGCAGCGCCCACCGCTTCCGTGGTTTTGGCGTCACCCATGGCACCCAGAGCCATCGGGGAAGGGGCCAGGGAGAACTCCAGCACCCGCTGCACGGCCCCGCCTTCCTGGTCAATGGCAATCCAGGCCTGTGGCCCCAGTTGCTCCCGAATTTCGGCCACCAGCCTGCGCACTTGGGCCGGGTTCTGGATGTTTTTGCGAAACAAGCACACCCCGCCAAAGCGGTAGCGCTCGAGGTGGGCACGGGTTGCAGCATCCAGGGCAGGGCCGGGGATGTCTACCATCATCAGGCTGGTGGCTAGATACAGGCTTTCCATAAGTACCCTTCCATTGTATGGCCGTGAAGTTTTGCTGGGCTGCAAAGAATCTATGACTACCTTGTGCAGGCAGAACCGCAAAGCTTGACAAAATACTACTTCAGATTGTAGGATTTTTGTAGAATAAAACTTCAAAGGGGCTTCAGTGTGAGTAAAGCGCAAATTCTCGAGCAGCTTCGTCACGGTTTGATTGCCTCGTGCCAGCCGGTGCGGGGGGGGCCGCTGGATCACCCCCATCTGGTCGCTGCCCTGGCCCAGGCCACACTGGCAGGTGGTGCGGTGGGGTTGCGCATCGAGAGCCTGGCCGACCTGGAAGCCACCAGGGCTGTCACATCGGTTCCGATTATCGGCCTGGTCAAGCGGGAAGTGCCGGGCTCCCCGGTATATATCACCCCCGAGCTGTCCGATGTGCAGGCCCTGATCGAGCGGCAGGCCGACCTCATTGCTTTCGATGCCACCTCGCGCCCGCGCCCGGTGGGGGTGGGGGAGATGATTGAAGCCATTCATGCCCAGGGCGGTCTGGCAATGGCAGATATCTCGACCCTGGAGGAAGGCCTCGAGGCCCATCGCCTGGGAGCCGACTTTTTGGGTTCAACGATGTCGGGCTATACCGACTATTCGCCCAGGCTGTCCGGCCCCGATCTGGAACTGGTGCATAGCCTTTCCAGGCGAGGGGCAAGGGTGATTGCTGAAGGCCGTATCGCTACCCCCGAGCAGGCCAGAGCGGCCCTCGAAGCAGGGGCTTTTGCCGTTACGGTGGGCACTGCCCTGACCCGCGTCGAGTTGGTGACGCAGGCCTTTGTGGATGTACTGAGGCGGGTGGCGAAATGAACTCGACCCAGGGCGCCCCGGAGGAACTCACCCATGCCTAACGGAGCGCTGGCTTCACTGCGAAGCCTGGGGGGCCATATGACCCCAGCGCTGCGAAAGATCGCCCGCTATGTGCAGGACAACCCGGAAAAGCTGCTCTATCAGACGGTGGTGGAGGTAGCAGATGGTTCGGGCTCTTCGGAAGCCAGTGTAATTCGCTTCTGCCGCGACCTGGGGTTTAGTGGGTTCCAGGAGTTCAAGCTGGCCCTGGCCTCCGATCTGGCAGCGAGTCCAGTTGGATTGGGGCCGCAGGACAACCCCCAAACCCCCGAAGAGGCCCTCGAGTACGTCAGCCACCATTGCAAACAGGCCCTCGAGGACACCTACCGTTTGCTGGATCTGAAGCAGGTGAACAAAGCTGTATACCTGATTTTGCAGGCCCAGCGCATAGACATCTACGGCGTTGGGGCTTCGGGGGTGACGGCCCAGGATTTCGCCTATAAGTTTATGCGCCTGGGCTACGCTACCCAGGCCCAGCCCGATGCCCACATGGCGGCTATGGCGGCGGCAACCCTGGACAAAAAAGCGCTGGCCATTGGCGTCACCCGTTCGGGTACCACTATAGACACGGTGAAAGCCATGGAAATTGCCAAGCATTCGGGGGCTCCAACCATCGCCATCACCCAGCGCACTAAAAGTCCAGTGGCTCGTTTTGCCGATGTGGTGCTGGTTACCTCGGTAGCCGAGAGCCCCCTGACGGGTGGTTCGGTGACGGCCAAAATGGGACAACTGCTGGTACTGGATCTACTCTATACATTGGTTGCAATACGTAGAAAGCAAGCTGCAGACTTCATCGCTCGTACGGCAGCGGCGGTGGCAGACAGGAATTACTGATGTGCCCCAGACAAAAAGAGCGCGTGTCTGGTGGGTGAAATCCGTTCGGCTAATTCAGGCTCGGCCTGTTAGCAGTAGTAGGAGGAGACACTATGGTTAAGCGGTTGTTAGCAGCATCTGCGTTTGCGCTGGGCTTGAGCGCTTTTGCGCAGACCCAGATCGAGTTCTGGACGTACTATCTGAGCCCGAACTTCGACAACTATATCAAGGGCACCATCGCCGATTTCGAGAAGGAAAACCCCACTATCAAGGTGCGCTGGGTGGACAAACAGGACACCATGGAGCGCGATCTGACGGCTGCAGTGGCTTTGGGCCGAGCGCCCGATGTGGTGAACCTTTGGCAGGACTCCACCTTTGCTGCTGCACAGAACAGGATTCTCACCCCCATCACCCAACTGGTGAATCGAAACGTGCTCAACCAGCTTTACTACCCCAACGTACTGGATATCTTCGTGACCGAGGGACAGGTCTACGGTCTGCCCTGGTATGGCTGGCTCGATCAGGGGGTGATGATGTACAACCCCGATCTGTTGCAACGGGCCGGGGTAGACGTTCGTACCATCCGTAATACCGACGACCTCCTGGCGGCCTCCGAGAAGATCAAGAAGGCCACAGGAGCGTATGGCTGGCTGCCCCCGGTCAAAGACCCCAACGGGGCCAGCTTTCTGGGCCGCTTCTTCCTGGAAGGACTACCGGTCTATGACAAGGATGGAAAGGCTGCCTTTAACTCGCCCGCCCACATAGCCTTGCTGCAAAAGTATGTGGATGCCATGAAGAATGATGCCATCCCTCAAGAGCTGTTGCGCAAGGAAGCCTTTCAGCTTTCCAACGAGCTCTATAGCCAGGGCAAGGCTGCCATCGTGGTGGGTGCTCCTACCACCCTGAACCGGGTCAAGGAGGCCAACCCCGACCTCTACGCCAGAACCCGCATCGCTCCTGCGCCGCTGGGTAAGGCTGGTATTCAGACCGGGGGGGCGATGAGCCTGGTGGTTCCCCGCGCTTCCAAAAACCAGAGCGCTGCGATCCGATTTGCCCTGTTTGTAACCAGCCGCACCAACCAGGTCAAGTTCGCTAATGTGGTGCCTATCGTTTCTACAGCGGCTGGCTCGGAAAACGACCCCGGCCTCAGGGCCAGGAGCAACGACCCACTGGAGATTGGTAAAGGCATGAACTCGGCCTCGGGTCGCCTCATCAACCCTGGCTTCAAGCCCCCCAAAAACACCGACGATATCTACAAGAACTTCAATGACAACATCGAAGCTGCTTTCCTGGGGCGCAAGAGCGCCAAGCAGGCACTCGACGATGCGGTAGCCTTCTGGAACGCCAACGCTAAGTAAAGAGCCAGGTGCGAGGGGCAGAGGGACAAGGGCCAGCCATCCTTGCTCTCTGCCCAGTGGCGTGCTCTCTACGAGGACTCCTATGAAGCGAAAGGCATTTGCCATCACCCTGATTGCCTACGGCTTTCTCGCCCCTGCCCTGGTGCTGATGGGATTGTTTACCTTTTATCCCGTGTTCTATGGCTCCTATTTGGGTTTTACCGACTACACTGTGGCCGATCTTGCTTCGGGGGAGGGGCCGCAGTGGGTGGGGTTCAAAAACATCCAATTTGTGCTGGGTGATCCCCTGTTCCAGACCGGCGTCCTTAACTCGCTCAAATACTTGCTGGTGGTACCCTTGCTGCAAATTGCTTCACTGGCGGTAGCGGTGCTGGTCAACCAGAAACTGCCCTTGATGGCTTTTTTTCGGGTGGGTTACTACATACCGGTGGTTACCTCAATCTCGCTGGCAGCGGTGATGTGGGAATGGATATTTCAGAAGGAAGGTTTTCTTAACTGGTCTTTGCAACTGCTCAATGTGCTCAACAGCGAGGGCCGTTTTAACTGGTTGCTCAACGAAAATACCGCTCTGTGGGCGATCATGCTGGTAACGTTCTGGCGGGGCTTTGGCTACTACATGGTGCTCTACCTGGCGGGCCTGCAAAGCATCCCCGCCGAGCTCGAGGAAGCCGCTACCCTGGACGGGGCTAACGCCTGGCAGCGCTTCTGGCTGATTATCGTGCCGCTGATGCGCCCGACCCTGCTCTTGTGCAGCCTGCTCTCGACCATTGCTGCGATTCGGGTGCTGGAGGAAATCATCGTTTTTACCGGAGGCAGCGGGGGGCCGCTCAACAGCACTTACACGGCTTTGCTGTACGTTTATAACAAGAGTTGGGGCAACATGCTCAATGCCAACTTTGGGGTGGCAGGGGCCGCCGGACTGCTGATTGCGCTGGTAGGGTTTGCCCTGAGCTACGTTAACTTCCGACTGACCCGTGAGGAAAGGAGCGAGCGATGACGGTGGAGTCCCAGGAAGCCGCCCTCTTGCACTCTCGAGCCATGCTGCGTAAAGGCCTGAGCATCGGTTTTAGCTATACCCTGATGCTCCTGATACTGGGCTTTGCCATCTTCCCCTTTCTCTGGACTCTGGCCATCTCCATCACCGACAAACAGGCCAGCGGCATCAGCATCTATGACTTTCCCCGAAGCTTGTTCCCTCCAGCCCTCACGCTGGGCAATTTTTTCGAGGTAATCAACAAGCTTAATCTGGGCAAGTATCTCCTCAACTCGGTCATCATCACCGTGCTAACGGTAGTAGGAACCCTGGGGGTCTCGGCGCTGGCCGCCTATCCGCTGGCCCGGCTGCAATTTCCTGGCAAGGCCCTCATCTTTGGAGCTATAGTGGCTACGCTGGTTCTGCCCACTGAGATTGCTTTTATCGTCAATGTCATCACGCTGCGCGACCTGGGGCTGTTGGGCTCGTATGCCGGGGTGGTGCTACCACTGGTGGCCACGGCTTTCGGCATCTTTCTGATGCGCCAGGCCTATCTGGCCATTCCCGGCACCCTGATGGAAGCGGCCCGCATAGATGGGGCCAGCGAAATGCAAATCCTGTGGCGGGTGATGATTCCGCTGTCCATACCTTCCCTAACGGCCCTGGGAATCTTCACCCTGGTGGGTACCTGGAATGCTTTTTTCTGGCCCTCGGTAGCCCTGCTGACCAACGACAATTTGTTGCCCATGTCGGTGGCAATTCTCAAACTGAAAGGGCAGTTCAACTATGCTGTACTCAATGTCGCGGCTGGAGCCATGATCATGATGATTCAGGCACTGGTGGTATCATTTCTGGTCCACCCCTTT
>NZ_CALMCQ010000404.1 GCF_937863175.1 uncultured Meiothermus sp.
GAAGCCCACCGGCCCCTGGATAATGGCGGTGTGGGTCTGGGGTTCGGTAGCGCGTGGCGCACAGGCCGCCAACAGTAAAAGTAGCATTAAAATTGGGATGAAGATTCGTGGCATTCCAACAATTTACCCTTGATGGGGGCTACGCGGATGTAAAACTTCACGCAATTCGATGAGGAGTTGCGGCAGCTCCGCCAGCACCGGGGGTTCCCCGGTCTCCGAGATCAGCAGCAACTCGGCTCCCAGGCGCTCCAAATACTCTACCCCGCGCTCAAAGCATCGGCTCAGTTCGTGGCTCCGCCCCAGCAGGCGGTCACGGGTCAAGCTGTCCAGGCCTGGTTTGATCAGAAAGCGCTCGAGCTCAACCTGTTGCGGCAGCAGTTTGTGTAAATCCCGCCCATACTGCCGCACCTGTTTGAGCGGTTCCCGCAGATGGGGTAACTCTTCGCCCTGTTGCCGGATTTCGGCCAGTGCCAGATCCAACCGGTGGGCCTGTTCTCGCTGGGCCTGGGGCAGGTTACGGCCTGCGCCAAATGCCCAGACCAGCAACCCCACCACCAGCAAGAGCAACATCAACTCCACCAGGGCGAGGCTTGCCATCTTGCTTTCAGAATACGCCGCTGGCGCAGTAGCGCAAGTCCACAAGACTCGAACGTCTAGCGGAATCGCATACCCCTTGATTTCCAGCAGCCCAGCTCCAGGGCAATTGCCGTAGAGGGCGCACCCAGTGACGGAACCCGGCGGTTTTTAAGGCAGCCCAGGATGCAATCCATTTGCAAACCGCCCCGGGCTGCTGCCAGGCTCGCCGGTCGCACCCATTGCTCATTCGCCCGTTCCTTCTTGGTATCTCCGGCAAGAATTAAGGCGCAAAGTTGGGTTTGGTCTTAATCCATGGGGTAAATTACGACCAGGACAGACGTAGCACCCATTTTGTCATCGAGTTACTTACCCTGGGGTGACGTAACAGAGCTTAAAGTTTTAACTATGCAGTCGAGCAATGTACGGGACAACCGCCTACGCAAAGCGGCTATTGCCGCCTTCAAGGCCGAGACCTTGCAAGCTGGTGAGGCCTGGTACAAGACAATCGCCTACGAGGAACTCCGGCGCATATTTGGCGAGGAATGGCTAACCCTGGGGTGCTACCGCCTGGTGGAGATCTGTGGGGTTCGTGAGATCACGGTGGAGGTTGATGGAGAGCTCTTTTCGGTGGCCGAAGTAAGCGGTAACCCTGCCGAACCGGTAGCAGTGGTTGTGCGCCATCTGCCCACCGGACGGGCTGTGGGCAGCCTGGCCCAGCTTGGCGAGGTTTTTCTAAGCTACTCCGACTCCCAGTAAAAACCCCCGATTGGCTCAGGGGTTCTGCCCTCAACTTTTAGCTTTAGGCCTTCGGCTTTTCGCTTTCAGCCATTCACATCGTGGCGCACCCTCATGCCATACCGAGATCGCGTTTGAGGCGGGCCAGATCGTCTTCCACTTCCTTGCTGCTGCCCAGGCTCTGAAGCTCCCGCTCGATGTTGCTCTTGTCCATTTCCGAAAGGGCCGCATGTTTATCTTCCATGGCCTCGATGCGGCGTTCCATGTCCTCGAAGGCTTCTACCGCGCTGTGGGTATCGGTTTTGGACTCGAACCTGCGTACCGTCTCGGCAGCTTCCACACCCTTCTTGCGGGCGATGAGCAGGGCTTTCTTGGCCTCGGACTCTTGGATTTTGCCTTCCAGGGCCTTGAGCTGGGTGGTGAGCTGGTTGACCAGGTACTGCTGCTGGGCCACCTGCTGGGCAAAGCCATCGGAGAGGGCCTGGGCTTGTTGCTTGCGCCTAAGGGCTTCGCGGGCCAGATCCTCACGCTCGCCCTTGAGGGCGTCGGCGGCCTTGAGTTCCCAGGCGCGGATCTGTTCGGCATAGTTTTGCTGGTCGCGCTCAAGTTTCTTCAACTCGGCCATAGCCTCGGCCACTTCCATCCGGGCATCCCGCAGCGTGGTTCGCATGTCTTCCAATGCTTGTTCGATGATCTTTTCGGGGTCTTCGGCCCGCTTGATGAGGTCGTTAATGTTGGCGCGGATCAGGCGGGAAAGGCGGTCAAGAATACCCATGTTTGAGCCTCCTGTAGAGCTTTAGTGTAGCGCAGGTAGGTAGCGCTCACAACCACTGACAAACCCCCAATATTTGCGGGCTATACTCACCCTTAGCGCAGGCCCAACTGCCGTTGCAAGAAAATATGATAGGGGTTGACGCAGATAATGTAAAGTGTTGTTGGCAGAAAGCGGGGTGCTGAGCGTTGCGGTGGTTTCAAATTGAACCACCCCACCCAGGGCTTTGAAAACCGCCGCTGAGTTCCGTGCACCGCGAGCCGATTGCGGCAACAAATCAAAACTTGGCTATCAGCTATCGGCCCTGCGCTTTCAGCCTGCCGCCCCACGCCGTAGTATCTACCCATGACCTCCACCCTCTCCCCGACCCAGGTACGAGAGGCCATCCAGCAGTACTTGCTTGAGGCCCTGCCCAGACCTGAGGCCGCCCAGCGCCCCGAACTGGCCGAGTATGCCCAGATGCTGCGCGACTACCCCGAGCGGGGCGGCAAGATGCTGCGCGGACTGCTGCTAACCTATACCGGGCAGGCCTATGGGGCCGAGCTTAAGCAACTCCTGCCCATTGCGGCAGCGCTTGAACTATTTCAAAACTGGGCCCTGATCCACGACGACATCGAGGATGCTTCCGACGAACGGCGCGGCAAGCCCACCCTGCACAAACTCTATGGGATGCCCCTGGCGCTCAATGTGGGCGACGCACTGCACGCCAGGCAGTGGGCCCTGCTGGTCGAGGCCGGGGTCTCGCGGGGGGTGTTGCTCGAGTTTGCCCGGCTGGTAGAGCTTACGGCCCAGGGACAGCACCTGGAAATGACCTGGATGCAGCAACAGCGCTTCGACTTGCAGGAGGCCGACTACCTCCAGATGGTGGGGCAGAAAGCTGCCTACTACACCGCCGTCGCGCCGTTGCGACTGGGCGTGCTGGCTGCGGGCCTCGAGCCTGCTCCGGTGTTGGAGGAAGCCGGGATGAAGCTGGGCATCGGCTTCCAGATTGTGGACGATGTGCTCAACCTTCAGGGCGACCCCGCCAAGTATGGCAAGGAAATTGCGGGGGACGTCTGGGAGGGCAAGCGTACGCTGATCCTGCTGCGTTTCCTACAAAACGCCGATGCGGGCGAACGAGCGCGGGCCGAGAATTTGCTCCGAATTCCCCGGGAGCAAAAATCGGCCCTCGAGGTGGACTGGTTGCACCGGTGCCTGTTGCAGTCGGGCGCGGTGGACTATGCCCAGACCCTGGCCGAACAGATGCTGACCGAAGGGCTGTCGATGCTGGAGCCGGTCTTGCTCAAAGCACCCAGAGGGGCCATGGGCAGGGTGGTGCTGGAAATTTTGCAGACCCTGGTTCGGCGCGAAGCCTAAAGTACAAAACCTGGTACAATACTCAGTATGAAGACCCTCGACCTCAGACGTGATTTGGTTCCGGTTTCGGAGTTTCGCTCAAACGCTGCGGCCTTTCTCAAGCGGTTGCAGGAAGGCGACCGGCTGATCCTAACCCAGAACGGCAAGGCGGCGGGCGTGCTGATGGGTGTGGGGGAGTATCAGGAAATGGAGATTCGGGTGAAGGAACTCCAGAGTGCAGTCAACTCGCTAATCGAGGCCCGAAAAGGGCTGTTGATGGATAAAGATGAAGCCATGCAGTTGATTGACCGAGAGGTTGAGCGTGCGCATCAGAATTCCTCCGGGCGTTAGTCAGCAAGTTGAATCTGCCATTACCGGTCAACCCTCCGCAGACGCCAGCAAAAAGTTGCGGCAGTCGTTGGATGTTGATGTAGTCAAAGTTCACTTGAGCCTCCCTCCATTCAGAGATCGCCTCAGCGCCGTACCACCATCGCCACCCCCACCGCCGCCAGCGCCATTCCCAGGATGGCCAGCGCCCCGAGCTGCTCACCAAACAAAAAGTAGGCTTGAACCGCCGTTACCGGAGGAACCAGGTAAAACAAGCTGGCCACGCTGCTGGCCGAGTTGTGGCGGATCAGGTACATCAAGAGCAGGATGGCCCCAATTGACAGCACGACCACCCCCCACCACAAAGCCAGGGTAAAATGCAGGGTCCACTCAATTTGCATGGTCTCGCCAAAGAGCAGCGCCAGGCTCAGAAGGGCTGCGGTGGCCGCGATGAACTGCACCAGGGTTCCGCCCACCAGCGGCATCTGGGTGGCAAAGCGTTTATGGTACAGCGTTCCGATGGTAGTACAGAGCAAGGCCAGCCCGATCGCCAGGTAAGCTGAAGGCTTAAGGTCTACCATGCCGGCCCGCAGGGCATTCTCGCCCACTACCAGAGCCACCCCCAAAAGGCCCAACAAAAGTCCTGCCCACTGCACCAGGTTCACCTGCTCGCGCAGCAGATACTGCGCCAGAATTGCGGTCAGGATGGGCTGCAAACCCACAATCAGGGCCGCCGTGCCGGCGGGCATTCCCCTCGAGATCGCAAAAAAGACCCCACCCAGATAGCCTGCGTGTAGCAAGGTACCCGAGACCGCTATGTGCAGGTTCAAGGCCCAGCCCTTTGGCCAAGGTGAGCGCAGCAACCAGGCCAGGCCCAAGAGCAGCCCCACCACAATCAGCATCCGCACCCATAAAAAGGTGAAGGGCTCGGCATAGGGCAGGCCAAACTTGGCCCCCACAAAGCCGGTGCTCCACAGCAGCACAAAAAGGATGGGGGCCAGGGTAGCCAGCCGCATCTCAGACCCCCATCCATTGCAGCAGCCACAGTGCTCCCATCCCTACCCCCAGTGTGAGCAGGATGTTCTTGAAGCGCCAGGCCACCAGGGCTGCGATAATTCCGGCCAGCAAGCGTTCGTTGTGCAGTCCGATGGCCCACTGCCCGTCGGGGGTGAGCAAAGCGGGGAAGACCAGCCCAGCCAGGGTTGCGGCGGGCACGTAGCGCAGGGCCTGTTGCAGGCTGGAGGGCAGGCTGAAGCGTTCCAGCATGGCCAGGGGAAGGTAGCGCAGCGCAAAGGCAATCAGGGTCATGCCCAGCAGGGTGATCCAGAGCTCGAGGTCGCTCATGGTCTTCTCCCCTGTCGGTTCTCCAGCCAGACCCCCGCCCAGATGCCTGCGACCGCCCCGATAAACAGCCCCGAGCGGTAGGGCATACCAATCAGGGCGGTCGAGACCAGCCCTCCCACCAGGGCGGCAAACAGGCTGGGCCGGTTCTGCACTGCAGGAACCAGCAACACCAGAAAGCACAGCGGTACCACGAAGTCCAGCGACCAGGCCTCGGGCAACCTTGCCCCCAGCAACGCCCCCAGGTAGGTACAGACCACCCAGACCAGCCAGAGCACCAGGCCGATGCCCAGATAAAACCAGGGTGTAATGCGCGGGCCAAGCGATGAATACTGGCTCACCGCTAGAGCGAAATTCTGATCGACCATCAAGAAAGCGGCCAGTAATTTCATACGCGAGGACAGGGCTTCCAGCGGCCTGGCCAGGGCGCTGCTGTACATCAGGTAGCGCAGGTTCACCACCAGGGTGGCCAGCCACACGAAGAAGATCGAAGCCCCCGCCCCGATCAGCTGCAGGGCTACCAACTGGGCGGCCCCAGCAAACACCAGAACCGACATTGCCGTCACTTCCACCGCGTTCAAACCAGCCTTCACACCCGCTATTCCGGTAACCAGCGCAAAAGGTACGATGCCGACCGCGATCGGCAGCGACACCAGCACGCCCCGCCAGAAAGCAGCCTGGGACGAGGGAGGAAGGGGGTTTACAGCCATGCTCTCCTCTGCTCCTCGGTCAGGTTGCCCCCACACAGGATGGTGGCCACCCGCTGTTCTTTGAACTGGGGGTAGGCCAGCAGGGCTGCGATGCCGACCGCGCCGGAGGGCTCGAGCACCAGCCCCAGATGCTGCTGTACCAGTTGCATGGCTTGCTGGAGGGTGGGGTCTTCGACCAGCAGTATCTCGTCCACCAGACTCTTCAGATCTTCCAGGGCTTCGGGCACTGGAATCCTCACCCCGATGCCATCGGCAATAGTAGCGATAGACTGGGTCTGCACCAGGGTTCCGCTTCGCCAGGACTGCTCCATCGCGGGGGCCCCGGCTGCACTCACCCCCACCACCCGTACCGCCGGAGCCTGGGCCCTGACCCAGCGAGCAATTCCGGCCAGCATCGCGCCGTTGCCCAGGGGAACCAGCACGGCATCGAGGGGTTTGGGATAGCGTAGGAGTTCCAGGCCCATCGTTCCCGCGCCCTCGGAGAACTCCACATTGCGGCTGTCCTCGACAAAAAGCAGCCCGTGACCGGCAGCATATTCCTTAGCAGCCAGCTTGGCGGCATCGAAGTCTTCGCCCGCCAGCCGCACGGTCGCACCCAGGGCCTGCATCCGGGCAATCTTGAGCGGACTGGCATTGACCGAAGCAAAGACCGTTGGCTTGATGTCACGCTTGCGGGCCGCATAGGCCATCCCCTGTCCAAAGTTGCCCGCCGAGGCACAGATTACTTCGGGCAGGTTTGGGTTGCGCACAAAGAAATAGTCGGCCCCGCGCCCCTTGAAACAGCGAATGGGATTGAGGGTTTCGACCTTGACCACGAGTTCGACCCCCAGCACCTCGCTCAAGCTTTCGGCGGGGAACTGGGGGGTATGAAGAAAGATGGGGTCTATCGTTCGAGCCGCTTGCTGGATGTGCTCGAGCTTCAACCGATGGGGAATATCCGTGGCGCCAAGGGCGGTGCGCACATAGCTCGAGCCACTGGGTTCGCGGGTCAGGAAGCCGCGATCGCATAGTTCGCGACGCAGCAAGGCCCAGTCTTCAAAGGTATGCCAGGTTTTCAGGAGGGCGTTGATTTGAGTTTCGCTATAACTTTGACCTGCCGGAAATTTGGCGGCCAGGTACTCGATGACAGCGGTTTTCTCGGCGGGTTTGGTAGGCCAGCGCTCTACCTGGCCGAAATCGTTGAGCAGGTGGTTGAAGGCATTCATGGGCAAACTCCAGGGTGGCTGGGAGGGCGGGTTTGACCGTTGGTGAGAACCGCGGGGGCCTGCGCCATCAGACCTGAGGCTGTCCTTTCAAGCGGGCCAGGGCGTTGTGGAAGTGGCGGTGCAGGCGTTGCGGAGCAGCCTCAGCGTTGCCCGCAACAATGGCCTCTACAATTCCGGCATGCTCCTCTACCGAGACCAGGCCCAGTTTGGGACTACCGAAGTAGGTTAGCTCGAGGCGGTGGTGCTTGAGGCGCAGACCCCGGATGATCTCAACGAGCTCGAGGTTGCTACAAGGCCGCACGTATTCGTCGTGAAAAGCCGAGTCTGCCTCGACCGCAGCGGGAATATCGGCACTCTTGAGCGCAGCCTTGAGGCGGACGTTGGCCTCCCTCATGGCGCTCAGGTTGGCTTGGGTCAGATGGGGGAAGGTCAGCTTCAGCGCCAGACTGTCCAGCACGGCGCGAACGGGATAAATCTGTTCGGCCTCATCCAGGTCTACCGGCTTGACCCGCGTCCAGCGGTTCTTGGCGGTCTCGACCAGCCCCTCGTCCTCCAGGCGGCGCAGGGCTTCACGCACCGGGGTACGGCTGACGCCCAGGCGCACCGCCAGCTCCTGGTCGCGCAATTGCTCACCAGGTTCCAGGATTCCCTGCACGATCCAGTCGCGCAGTTGTTGGTAGGCCGACTCGCGCAGGATGGGGCGGGTTAGGGTTTGGGCAGATTCCGGCACAGGCATGCTTAACCTCTTCAGGGGGTCTGGCGGGCGCAGCGAAAAATGGCCGCCAGGGATTGTTCCACCTCGTTGGCAGTGGTACGCCAGCCAAACCCTCCCCGGCTGGCCACGGTGTTGGGCGGGCCATATTGTTTGAGCTGTCGCACTGCCTCGGCAGCGGACATACTCTGTTGGGGCAAGGGTTCGTCAAACTGGGCCAGCAAGCGCAGATCCTGCTCAGAAGGAAACACCCGGCGGGTCTCGACCTCGCGCAGATATCGCTCAATGCGCCGATGGGCTTGACCCAGGAGTTTTTGGGAAAAATCAGGCATGGACTCTCCGGTGAGATGTAATATATCACACGCCGAAACCGCCTGGTTGCAGCCCGCCTCGGAAGGAACCGCTGTCAAAATATCGCTCGAGAACCCGTTGTTTCTTCGACCTCGAGCAAAGTGTCTCGCTCCCGTGGGAGGACACTCTTACATTCAGGGGTATCTGGGAGCAAAATAGAGCATTATGGCCAAACCTGTCCTGATGACCATTGATGATGATGCCCCGGTGCTGGGAGCCATCGCGCAGGATCTGCGCCGCAAATATGGGGCGGCCTACCGCATCGTGCGGGCCAGTTCGGGCCTGGAGGCCCTGGACGCACTGGGCCAGCTCAAGGAACGCGGCGACCCGGTGGCCCTGCTTCTGTCCGACCACCGCATGCCCCAGATGGATGGGGTGGAGTTTCTCGAGCGCTCCAGGGCTCTCTACCCCGAGGCCAAGCGGGCCTTGCTCACCGCCTACGCCGACACCGAGGCGGCCATCCGAGCCATCAACAAAGTACGGATTGACTACTATCTGATGAAACCCTGGGATCCTCCCGAGACCCAGCTCTATCCGGTACTGGACGATCTGCTGGAGGACTGGCTGGCCGGCTACAAGCCCCCCTTCGAGGGGGTGCGGCTGCTGGGGCACCGCTGGTCGCCCGAGACCCATGCCCTCAAGGACTTCCTGGCCCGCAACCACGTGCCCTATCAAACTCTGGATCTGGAGACCATGCCCGAGGCCCAGGAGCTATACAGCAAGATGGGGGAGGTGAAGCTGCCGGTGGTGCTGCTGCCGGATGGGAACCGGCTGGAAAGCCCCTCCGTGGTTCAGTTGGCCCAGAGAATTGGACTCAAGACCCGGGCCGACAACCCTTTCTACGATTTGGTGATTGTGGGGGGCGGCCCCGCAGGACTGGCTGCCGCCGTATACGGCGCATCGGAGGGGCTCAAGGTGGTGATGATCGAACAGGAAGCGCCTGGCGGACAGGCGGGTACCAGTTCTCGCATTGAGAACTATCTGGGCTTTCCTGCTGGGCTATCGGGCGGCGACCTGGCGCGGCGTGCAGTGGCCCAGGCTCGCAAGTTTGATACGGAAATTCTCACCCCGGCCACTGCCCACAGCCTGCGTACCGACGGGCAGTACCGCATCTTGACTCTGGACGATGGCTCTGAACTTTCCTGCCATACCTTGCTGATCGCTACCGGGGTCAACTACCGCAAACTGCCGGTGTCGGGTCTGGACAAGCTAACCGGGGCCGGAGTGTATTACGGTGCAGCCATCACTGAGGCCCAGGCTTGCAAGGACGAGGAGGTGTATATCGTGGGTGGAGGCAACTCCGCCGGTCAGGCCGCTGTGTACCTGGCCCAGTTTGCCCGGAGTGTGACGCTCCTGGTGCGCGGAACAGGCCTCACCGCCACTATGTCGCGCTATCTGATCAACCAGATCGAGGCCACCCCCAACATCCACTTGCGAAGCTGCACTCAGGTCGTCGAAGTGCATGGCGACACCCACCTCGAGGCTCTCACCCTTGCCGATCGCACCGCTGGAAGCACCGAGAGGGTTTTGGCAGCGGCTCTGTTTATCTTCATCGGAGCCTTACCCTATACCGACTGGCTGGGGGAACAAATTGTGCGCGACGACAAGGGCTTTGTGCTGACCGGGCCGGATCTTCCCAAAGAGCGCTGGAAGCTAGAACGCGACCCCTACCTGACCGAGACCAGCCTGCCAGGGGTGTTTGCTGCCGGGGATGTGCGGCACCAGTCGGTCAAGCGGGTGGCCAGCGCGGTGGGGGAAGGTTCGATCACGGTACAGTTTGTGCATCAATATCTGGCAGCGCTATGAGCCTTTCCCCCGCCGATCTGCGCACGGTTCCGGCCCTGGCCGATTTGCCGGAGGCTGGGCTGCAGTGGCTAATTGACCACGGGAAAGAGCTGCGTTTCAAAGCTGGCCAGGCGGTGCTCCGGGATGGAGATCCACCGGATTGGATGCTGATTTTACTCGAGGGATCTCTGGAGTTTCGCTGGGCCGACTCCAGCGATGCCCTCTACGACACCGGGGCCGGGGATATCGTAGGCGCCCTGCCCTACTCGCGTATGCAGCAGTACAACGGCACCGGATGGGCGCGGGCTGACCTGCACTGCCTGGCCATCCACCGCCAGGACTTTGCTTCCATGCTGGAGGCCATCCCCCAGCTCACCCCGCGCCTGGTGGGCATTCTGCTGGATCGGGTGCGCTATGTCAGCCGGCTGGACTTTCGCATGGAAAAGCTGGCTTCGCTGGGGAAGCTTTCCGCAGGGTTGGCCCACGAATTGGGCAACCCCACGGCTGCCGCGACCCGTGCAGCCCTGGAGCTGGCCGAGGCTCTAACCGAACTGCAAACCCAGGCTGCCCTGGTCACCGAACAAATCGGGGTTGCGGGTTTGCGAGACCTGCTGGGCCATCTCCAGATCCTGCAGCCAACGCCCTTGAGCGGCCTCAAGCGGGCTGACCTCGAGGACAAACTTGCAGCCTGGCTCGAGCCCTACCATATCCATGAAGCCGAAGAGTGGGCCGACGCTGGTGCAACGGTGGCCTGGTTGGAGGGCCTGCAATCGCGCACACCTGCCGAAGCCCTGCCTGCGGTGCTGACCTGGATGCGCACCGCCATCCGAACGCAGGGCATGGTGCGGTTGGTGCAGGAAACCACCCAGCGCATTTCCAGGCTGGTGATGGCGGTCAAGCGCTACACCTTTATGGATCAGGCCCCAAAACAAGCCGTAGATGTGGTGGAGGGCCTCGAGAACACCCTGCTGATTTTCGGCCACCGCCTCAAACGCAGCATCCAGGTGCTGCGCGACTACGCGCCCGACCTGCCCAGAGTCTGGGCTTTTGGCACCGAGCTGAATCAGGTCTGGACCAACCTGATTGACAATGCCCTGGATGCGATGGGCGAAGCGGGCACCCTGACCATCCGCATTGTCCAGGAGGGGAATTTTCTGTTGGTGGAGATTGGGGACAGCGGCCCTGGCATCCCGGCTGAAATTCAAGGCAGGATTTTCGATCCCTTCTTCACCACCAAAGAAGTTGGGAGGGGCACCGGGCTGGGTCTGGAAATGGTACGGCGCATCGTGCAGGGGCACGATGGAACCATCCGGGTGGAGTCCCGACCCGGCGACACCCGCTTTCAAGTTCGTTTGCCCCTTCTTTCCGCTGAGGTCGAGGCGTGAGCCCAACGATCACCGACTTGCGCAGGGTTCCGCTTTTGTCCGACCTCGAGGACAGCGACCTGGAGTGGCTGATCGCGCATGGCCAGTATCAAGAGTTCTTGACTGGGGCCACGGTCGTCGAGCAGGGTACCCCTGCCAACCGCATGGTAATCATGCTCGAGGGAACCCTCGAGTTCCGCTTCAACAACAACACCGAGGCTTTGCACATCGAGCCGGGTAACATCACCGGCGTGCTGCCCTTTTCCCGCATGACCCGCTTCGCAGGGATGGGTGTGGCCCTCTCCCCCATCCGCGTCCTCTTCATCTACAAAGAAGAGTTCATGCCCATGCTGGGAGCCATCCCGGCCCTGGCCCCGCGGCTGGTGGGCCTGCTTACCGACCGGGTGCGCAACTTCAGCCAGCAAGAAATTCGCCAGGAAAAACTAGCTTCGCTCGGCAAGCTTTCCGCCGGGCTGGCCCACGAAATGAACAACCCTGCCTCCGCAGCCCGGCGGGCCTCCGCACAGTTGGGAGAGGCCTATGCCGACCTCGAGATCCGCTCGGCCCGGGTGGGCGAGCTCATTGGCCTGGTGGGCCTGCAAAAGCTGCTGAGCTACCTGGATAGCCTGCAACCCCGGCCGCTGGGTGCGATAGGGCGCAGTGACCTCGAGAACGAACTCGGTGCCTGGCTCGAGAACCACGGCGCGACCAAAGCCTGGGAATGGGCGGCCACCTGGGCCGATGCTGGAGTCACAGTGGACTGGCTGGTGGGTTTGCACCCCATAAAGGAAGAATTGAACAACCCCCAGGCCATGCCGCACATTCTGGACTGGCTCGAGGCCACCCTGCGCACCCGTGCCCTGGTGCGCGTTGTCGAGGACAGCACCGAGCGCATCGCCAGGCTGGTAGGGGCCATCAAGAGCTACAGCTACATGGATCAGATACCCAGGCAAACCCTGGATGTGCGCGAAGGGCTGGAAAACACCCTGGCCATTTTTGGCTACAGACTGCGACAAGGGATTAGAGTCGTTCGCGACTACCGCGAAATCCCCAGGATCGAGGCTCATGGCTCCGAGCTGAATCAGGTCTGGACCAACCTGATTGACAATGCCCTGGATGCAATGGGGGAGGAAGGCACCCTGCACATCCGCACCGCTAGCGAGAACAGCATTGTGCTGGTGGAAATCGGCGACAGCGGCCCTGGCATTCCGGCTGAAATTCAAGACAGGATTTTCGATCCCTTCTTCACCACCAAAGAAGTTGGGAAGGGCACCGGGCTGGGCCTGGATATGGTCAGACAAATTGTCCAGCGCCACCAGGGCAGTATCCGGGTAGAGTCTCGACCCGGCGACACGCGCTTTCAGATTCGCTTGCCAATCCGTTAGCATCTGAGCGATGGAGTTGGGTCAGTTGCCGCCAGGCCCCACAGGGGAAGCCGCCAAAGCCTTCGGTGCCTACTACACCGATGCCACCGTTGCTCGGTTGCTGGTGCGCTGGGCTTTACGCTCTCCACACGATACTCTTGCCGATCCATCTTTTGGCGGTGGTGTTTTTTTGGCAACGGCGAGTGAGCGTATACAGCAATTGGGCGGCGACGCCCGTCGGCAGATTTTCGGTGTTGAATTAGACCAAGAGGTTTATGGGCACACCGCTACGATGCTAGACTCACTTTACTCCATTAATCGAGACCACCTGATCTGCGGCGATTTTTTCGATGTTCAACCCCAGCGTCTGCGCTTGAATGCTGTGGTGGGCAACCCTCCCTTCATTCGTTACCAGCGCTTCACCGGCGCGGGGCGAGACAAAGCCATCCGGCGAGCCGCCGAGCAGGGCGTGATCCTGGGCAAGCTTTCCAGTTCATGGGCAGCCTTCGTGGTGCACTCTGCAGCGCTGCTCTATCCGGGTGGGCGGCTGGGCCTGGTGATCCCTGCCGAGTTGGGCCATGCTGCCTACGCCCGGCCCGTGTTGCAATACCTGGCAAGGTCATTTGAGCATGTCACCCTACTGACCTTCCGCAAGAAGCTTTTTCCCGCCTTGAGCCAGGACGTGCTGCTGCTGCTGGCCGAAGGTCGGAGGTCATATGCTGAACCAACGGCTGTATTTGCGTTATTGGATCTACACAGCGCATCCGATTTGGAGGCTTTGCATCTTCCGCACCCCAATTCTCAGATTCTTGATACCCCCGCACTAACCTCGAGTCGCAAACGTTTGCTCGAGTACTGGATTCCCCACACGGCTCGCGAACTCTACCAGGATCTGCGCGACTCTCCACAAACCTTCCATCTAGGCGAAATCGCCGACGTAGGCATTGGTTACGTAACCGGCAACAACGATTTCTTTCACCTGAGCCCGGAGCAAGCGCAGCAATGGAGTATTCCACAAGAGTTCCTCAACCCCGCAGTGCGACGCGGGCGGATCTTGAGGGGTTTGCGTTTTACCCAGGCTGATTGGGACGTGGCGGTGCAAAAAGGCGAAGCCGGGTTTTTGCTGCACATCTCCCCCACAGCCGAACTGCCTTCTGGGCTGCGACAATACCTCCAACAAGGCCAGGTGAACAGGATCCATAGAGCGTACAAATGCCGGGTGCGCCAACCGTGGTACGCCGTCCCCCACGTCTACCAGCCCGATGCCTTCCTCACCTACATGAGCGGCGAAACACCCCGACTCGTCGCCAACGAAGCAAGGGTGGTTGCGCCCAACACTCTGCATACCCTGCGCCTTAAGTTCCCTCCCGCCTTGCAGGTGGGGGGTGGCTTCCCTTTTAGCCGGGCTACCGCTCATACCCCCAGGGGTTGGAGTGCCAAAGCAGTCGCGGTTTTGTGGCAAACTTCGCTCACGCGATTGAGTGCGGAGATCGAAGGTCACCCCATGGGCGGCGGGATGCTCAAGATCGAGCCAGGGGAAGCCGAAAAAATTGTACTACCCAGGTTCGAGGCTGGTACAAAGAAACTGGAGCATCTTGCCGATGAGCTTCATCGCCTTATTAAAAATGGCCAGGTAGAACAGGCACAAAACCTGGCCGACCAGCTCATCCTGCGTGAGGGCTTGGGGATGGCAGAAAAAGACGTGGTGGCTTTGTCGCAAGCCAGCCAATACCTCAGCCTGCGCCGCCAACGAAAGCTAGCGGGTCTCTAGTGCACCCACGATAGAAATTTCGGTGATGGTTTCTAAGGCGGGTGTTCAAGAAGTTGCCCGCCTGGGTTTTGTTCTGCAAGAGGCACCCAATACAGCCTGGATGCGCCGCAGGGTATCAGAACTCGAAGTGGCAGGTCTTAACCCCAACCACAAAATTGCCTTGTACCGCTAACGCCAGCGCATCTGGACGTTTCACACTCACTTCTGGGATCAACACTATACCAGTGCAGAGCATCGTGGTCATTGGTGTTTTCCAGCCGTTTAACATCGAGCATCCTTCAAAAAGGTTTAGCCGACAGCTTTCTGCAGAACCGTGTTCTGCACCACACGGCTCGCTCCCATCGGGGTGCGGGCATATAGAAAGGGTGCGATCAGATTAGGTGGCATGGAGCCTTTGAGTTACCATCAGATATGGCTACTTGTGACCACCTGACCCACTGGTTGGAAAACCCACCCGTACTTAGCCCCAGAATCCAGGGTTGCGAGGAGTGTCTGGCGGTGGGCGACACCTGGGTACACCTGCGAATCTGCCTTACTTGCGGTCATGTGGGTTGTTGTGAGTCTTCAAAAAACAAACATGCCAGCAAACATGCTCATAGCAGAGGTCATCCGCTGGTTCAATCGTTTGAACCGGGGGAGACCTGGATCTGGTGCTACATAGATCAGGCCATACTACGGGGAGATCGCAAACTCTATACCCAGGTCAGCCCTTCCTGAACAGGCTTCAAAAAACCGATTTGGCCTGAAGCTTTAGGGATGGGTCAGCTCACCCGCTCCACCCGGATCATGTTGGTGGTGCCGCGCACCCCAAACGGAACTCCGGCAGTGATAACCACGTACTCGCCGGCCTCGGCCAGTCCAGTCTCCATGGCTTTTGCCACCGCGATTTCTACCATATCGTCGGTGTTTTTTGGATCGGGAGCCAGCAGGGGCAGGACACCCGAGACCAGGGCCAGCTGGTCGCGCACAAACTGGTTGGGCGTCAGGGCCAGAATCGGTACCGGAGGGCGGGTACGGGCCACCCGGCGTGCCGCGCTACCGGAGGCCGTAAACACCACCACCGCCCTGGCTTCGGTGGACTCCACCACATCGTCAACTGCTCGGGCAATGGCGTCCTGCACGGTGCGATTGGGGGGGGGTCGCAGTGCATTGAGTCGGTCTTTGTACTCCTGGGTGGCTTCAATGGTTTTAGCTACCCGGCTCATAAACGCCACTGCTTCTACCGGGTATTGCCCGGTGGCAGTTTCCGCCGAAAGCATGATGGCGTCGGTGCCGTCGAAGATAGCATTGGCCACATCCGAGGCCTCGGCCCGGGTGGGGCTGGGGTTTTTGATCATGGACTCGAGCATCTGGGTAGCGGTAACGACCGCTTTGCCGGCCTGCACTGCTTTGAGGATGATGCGCTTTTGCACGGCAGGCACCTCCTCCAGCGGCATCTCCACCCCCAGGTCGCCACGGGCCACCATGATGCCGTCGGCCTCTTCCAGAATTTCATCAAAGCGGGCCACCGCGCTGGGCTTCTCAATCTTGGCCATGAGCCTCGCGCGGGAGTTGTGGCGGCCCAGGTAGTGTCTGGCCAGAAGCAGGTCGTCGCGGCTGCGCACGAAGCTGATGGCCACCCAGTCCACTTCCAGCTCAGCGCCCAGGGTCAGGTCGTCAATGTCTTTGTCGGTCAGGGCAGGAATCGAGAGGTCGGCGCCAGGGATGTTGATACCTTTATTGTTGGACAATCGCCCTCCCACCATCACCGTGGTGTGAATATCGTTGAGGCCTACCTCGTCTACCCGCAGACGAATATTCCCATCATCCAGCAGCAACATTTGCCCTGGTTCGACATCATTGGGCAGGCCCCGGTAGGTGGTCGAGACCCTGGTTTCGTCGCCCTCGAGGGGCTCGGTGGTAATGATGAACTTCTGTCCCTGCTGCAAATCAACCGCACCCTCTCTAAAGCGCCCACAACGAATTTTGGGGCCTTGCAGGTCTTGCAGGATGGCTACCGTGCGGGAAAGGGAACTCGAGGCTTCACGGATCATTTGCACCGATTGACGGTGGTCATCGGGCATTCCGTGGGAAAAATTGAGACGAAAAACATCTACCCCGGCCTCGATCAAGGCCCGGATCATCTCGGAGGAGCGAGAGGCGGGCCCAAGGGTGGCTACAATTTTAGTTCGTTTTGAGAGTCCCATAGTTTTGTCTCAGGTCTGTGGTCGAAAGTCAGTTGGCGCTGAACCATCAACTTTCGACGTTCGACTTTTGTTTTTTGAACGCCCCGAAGCCCAGGTATCTCGCACCTGCGCCCAGCTCTTCCTCGATGCGCAAAAGCTGGTTGTATTTTGCAAGACGGTCTGAACGGCTGGCAGAGCCGGTCTTGATCTGGCCCGCGTTGACCGCGACCGCAATGTCGGCAATGGTGTGGTCTTCGGTCTCACCGGAACGGTGCGAGAGGATGCTGGTATAGCCCGAACGGTGGGCCAGCCGGATGGCTTCCAGGGTCTCGCTGAGGGTGCCAATCTGGTTGACCTTGACCAGAATGGAGTTGCCCACCCCCATCTCGATGCCACGCCGTAGAAAAGCTGGGTTGGTCACAAACAGGTCGTCTCCAACCAGTTGAATCCGCTGGCCCACCCGCTGGGTGAAGTGTTTCCAGGCATCCCAGTCGTCTTCGGCCAGGCCATCTTCGATCGAGACAATAGGGTACTGGTTGATCCAGTTCTCCCAATACGCTGCCATCTCTTCGCCTGAGAGGGCTTTGTTTTCGGCTTCCAGATGATACTTACCATCCCGGTAGAGTTCGGTGGTAGCGGGGTCAAGTGCGAGGGCGATGTCCTTACCGGCCTTATACCCTGCTTTCTCAATGGCAGCCAGAAGCACCTCTACAGCCTCTACGTTCGATTTTAGGTCGGGGGCAAACCCGCCCTCGTCCCCGACATTGGTGTTGTAGCCCTTGCCCTTTAAAACCGATTTTAGAGCGTGGAAGGTTTCGACCCCAGCCCGCAGCGCCTCCGAGAAAGTGGGCAGACCACCGGGCACCAGCATGAACTCTTGGAAATCCACATTGTTGTCACCATGCTTGCCCCCGTTAATCACATTCATCAACGGCACTGGCAGGGTCACGCCCTGCACCCCGCCCAGATAGCGATACAGCGGCAGGCCCAGCGCGGCTGCAGCGGCGTGAGCCGTGGCCAACGAGACCGCCAGGATGGCATTGGCCCCCAGGTTGCCCTTGTTGGCGGTGCCATCCAGTTCCAACATAATCTTGTCTACCGCTTCCTGGTTGAGCGCATCCAGCCCGATCACTTCTTCAACAATGCGTTCATTGACTGCGGCCACCGCCCGCAACACCCCTTTGCCCCCAAAGCGGGGGCCGCCATCGCGAAGTTCGGCGGCTTCGTGGGCTCCAGTGGAGGCACCGGAGGGCACCATCGCCCGTCCGCGCGCACCAGACTCGAGCGTTACCTCGGCCTCAACGGTGGGATTGCCACGTGAATCAAGTATTTCACGTCCTTTTACATCAACGATTGTCGTCATTAAGAGTGCCTCCTTGCTGGAAACGCTTCTATTTCCACACAAGCCGCTTAAGAGTCTACACTGCAACGCCAGGGTTTAGTCAGGCAGGCTTGGTGTTGACCCGGTCAACGTTCCAGAACTGGATATGAACACTGGCTGGAAGCCAACCGACCATAGGCCCATCAGCTTCGACCCATGCTAACCTCAAACCCGCAATGGCACGACCACTGCCAGGTAGCCGGTGTCTTCGATCGCTTGCACCACGCTGGGGCTGGTAGGGCCTGACAGCTTGATCCGTACCGCACCCTCGATAGGAACCAGTGCATCAATCAGGTATTGAGCGTTGTAGGCCACCATCAGTTGGGACTCACCCGAAGAATCAATGTTCAACTCTTCCCTACCCCGTCCATAATCCCCTTCGGCATCAATATCGAGCTTTCCATTGTTGAAGAGCAGGTTGACGCGGTGGTTGTTACGATCCGAGAGCACTGCTACCCGCTTGAGACTCTCCCTCAAAGCTTCGGCGGTCAGGGTGGCTTCCAGGACAAAACTCTGGGGAATCACCCGGGCATAATCGGGAAACTCGCCTTCCATCAGCTTGACCGACATACGAACCGCCTCTCCCACCAGGGTCAGGGTTCCCTCGCCTACCGCAAAGGCCACCTCCCCTTGCGCATCCTTGAAGACCCGGACAATCTCGTCGGCGCTACGGGCCGGGATCACCAGCTTGCGGGTCTGCAGCTGCATCGGAAGGTCGTAGCGGGCCAGTCGAAAGCCATCGGAAGCCACCGAACGCAGGCCGGCAGGGGACATCTCGAGCTGCACCCCACGGAAGATAGCCCGGTACTCCTCGGTGCTAGCGGCATAGCGGACGCGGGTGATGGCCTGAGCCAGGCGTGAGGCGGCAATCGTCTCTACGGCCCCTGCACCGGAACCGGGAACCGTAAAAGATAGCTCGGGATAGCCATCGGGGCTGGTGGTAGAGAACTGGGTATTGAAGGCTCCGGAGTGCAGCTCGAGGCGCTCTCCGGCACTTTTCGCTCCCTCTGCACCCTGGCCAAAGATCAACTCGACCAGCTCGCCCGGAGCGCTGCGCACGATCTGCGAGAAGGTTTGGGCCGGAACCAGCACCTGGCCTGAACCCTGTATCTCGGCAGGTAGCTTGACCTCGATATCTACCTCGCCGTTGGTGCCCCGTAGAATCAGGCCCTGGTCGGAAAGTTCGATGGGTAAGTACGTCAGGATGGGGTTGGAACTGCGGCTGGGAATGATCCGCTCGAGGATTGAGAGTCCTTCGGCAAGGGCACGTTTGGGGATGCGAACTTCCACGCTGGCCTCCGTGTTGGGCAATGGGTTGGGGCGGTGGCCCCGGTGAGCCCAAACATTCTAACAGTCAACCCGGCTTGCTGAAATCAGGTTTGCGCTTTTCCGTAAAAGCATTGAGGCTTCTCTGGCTTCGGGCGAGCCCGGTGGGTGGAGGACGTGCTCATCCTCACCGAATCGCTACTGGCCTTATCAAGAGCCTGGGCCAGCATGCTACACATCTCTGCCTACACATCTCTGCGGCGATAGCGTTTTGCGCTCGAGGCGGTTGAACCTGGGTTTTTTAGAATGCCGTTCTCCAGGTTTACCTCTTGGGCTTAGATTTTAGGGGTTGCTTTTGTCAGGTTTTGAAGGCTTGAAACAAGTTCGAGAATTTAAATTC
>NZ_CALMCQ010000405.1 GCF_937863175.1 uncultured Meiothermus sp.
TCCAGGATTCAAAAGGTAGCCTCGGGGTCTCCGGGTTGGAGGATGATCTTTTTGAATCCGGTATAAGAGCGGTTTTCAGAAAGAAAGCAACACTCTCCTTGTAAGAAAGAGCTTTACAGAGCTTATAGTGGTTCTTTGCGTTCTGCCGCTTGAGCACCGCCGTATTTTGAGGTGAATAAATTTCGTCCACCGAATTTGCATATTTAGGTGATGGTCACGCTGAAACTGTTGTTAATCGAGCCGTAGGTATTGGTTTCGGCTTTCGCTCGAAGGGACGCGGATCGAGACGAGTGGGCTACGCCGATTTAGCGCTGGGTGGAGCCCCTGGGGCGTAGCACCGCGTACTGCTGAATCTGGTGGGGCTCTACCTGTGGTCGCTCCAAAAGTTTCACCAGCAGCCCCGTGGCCAGCTCACCCAGTTTGCGGCTGGGGATCTCCATATGGGTCAGAGAGGGTGAGAGATGTGCAGCCAGGGGGTGGTTGCCGAAGGCCGCTACCGCTACCTCCTCCGGTACCTTCACCCCCAGCGTTTTGAGCGCAGCTATCAATCCGATGGCCACCAGATCGTTGTAGCAGACTACGGCATCGGGGAAGGGCTGGGCTGTCCAGAACAGGGCGCTTGCCTGCTCGCCCCCCAGCAGATCGGGGGAAGTGAGGGGAAGCACCTGGGGGGTCAGGCCAGCCTGCTCGAGAGCATCCCGGTAGCCTCGTTCGCGTTCCTGGTTGACCCAAAAGGCCGGGCCTGCCAGGTACGCCACGTTCCTGCGACCCTGGGCGACCAGGTAGCTGGCGATCTGGAGGGAGGCGGCGTACTCGTCTACCGTGACCGAGGGTACGCCAGCGATACGCCGCCCGATGGTCACGATGGGCTGCTCGGGGGCGTGTAGGGCAGCAATCTCGGCGTCCGAGAGCCTCGAGCCCGCCAGGATCAGCCCGTCGGTGCGGGCACGGAGGCTCGAGATGAGCTGCTGCTCGCGCTGGGGGTTCTCCTCAGCGTCAACCAACAGGACGGTATAATTTTTCTCCGAGGCGATCCGGCCTGCGCCCTTGACCAGCGCGGTGAAATGAGGGTTCAAAATGTCCAGTATTACCATCCCCAGTGCCCAGGAGCGTCCTGTGCTGAGCACCTGTGCATGCGGGCTGGCCTGGTAGCCCAGCTTAGAAACCGCTTTCCAAATTCGGATCTCCGTCTGAGAACCCATGCGCTGAATACCATTCAGTACCTTTGAAACTGTACTCGGGGAGACTCCAGCCTCCTGTGCAACCTCGAATATTCGAACTCGTTTCCGCATGTTTCCATTATACCTACCGCCTTCTAGCTCGGGCTATTCACGTACAGCAAAGTATCTCCGGGTTAGGAATTTTGCTGTATGCGCAGGGGGCTGACAACGGAGCCGCGCCGAAGCGACCCGCAAAATTGCCTCCTGTAAATTAAGCCATAACCGAAATTTCCAGGGTGTGCTCACCAGGAATGCAGGCTCTCGTGGCAAAAGAACTTCTTGCTACTTGACAAGGCGTGGTTCGGTCAGTCATGATTTAGAAAGCGGTTTCTAAAAGCAGGCGTAGCTAAGTTTTGATTGGGCGGTGTTGTGTCTCATGAATAAACTACAGCCCTTTTCCCAGTGGCCGAGTGAGTTCCACCTCGATCTGCTGTCTCCCTCTGCGGCGCGTGTAACCCTGGGCCATACAAAGCACCGGGGCGTACTGGGCAGCCTCGAGACCCTGCCCTGGCTGCACCGCGAGGACAAGAGTGCCAAGGGAGGCTTTCTATCAGTCCACTGGCAGTCCCAACCCCTGGCGTTTAGCTGGCTCTACAAAGGTCAAGCCATCTTGCAGGATCATCCCCAGACTGCCTACCGCCTGACCCCATCCGGAATCCGACACACCCGAGTACAGCAACCCACCGAGCAGTACTTTGGCCTTGGAGAGATTAGCGGGGTTTTGCAGCGGAACAGCCGACGTTTCCGCCTCGAGCCACGCGATGCCTGCAACTACGACGCGGAGTTTTCCGATCCCCTGTACAAACACATCCCGCTCTATCTCACCCGCCACTCCGAGAATTGCTGGAGCGCCCTGCTGTACGATCAGCCCCATCCCATGGTGTTTGACTTCGGATGTGAGCGACACCACTACCACGGGTTGTATACCTATACCAGTATTGAGCAAGCTGATTTTGTGCGTTACTTGATATTTGCTGCGGATGGGCTCCCTGAGCTTATCCAGGAGCTGACCCGCCTGATTGGCAGACCAGAACTACCCCCGCGTTGGAGCCTGGGCTACCTGGCCTCAGGGATGGCTTACACCGATGCTCCAGACCCAGTAAAGGCCTTGCAAGACTTCGCCAACAGACTGCACGAAGAACAGATTCCTTGCGATGGTTTCCATTTGAGTAGCGGCTATACGCTGCATGGAGGCAACCGCTATGTGTTTCACTGGAACCGTCAAACCATTCCCGACCCTGACGGCCTGGTTGCCGGTCTAAAGGCTCGAGGTCTGCGGGTCATTGCCAATGTCAAACCCGCTCTCTTGCAGAATCATCCCGCTTACACCGAACTTGCGGACAAGGGCTGCTTTATCCGCAATCAAGATCTACGCAGCTTGGTAGCATCGTTCTGGGGCGGCCAGGCTTCCTGGCTGGATTTTACCAATCCCGATGCGCGCGCCTGGTGGCAGAAAAACATACAAAAGGAACTTCTTGACCGGGGGATCGAGGGTATCTGGAACGACAACAACGAGTTTGCTTTCGAAGAGGCTGCGCTCAATGCCTGGGGAGAGGCCACCTTTCCCAGCGAACAGATTTATAGCATGGCCACGGCTTCGTATGAAGCTCAGGCTGGATACGGCCCTTACCAAGACAAACGTCCTTTTCTGGTATCTCGCTCTGCCTCACTTGGGGTGCAAAAGCTAGCCCAGACCTGGAGCGGGGATAATACCAGCTCCTGGAAAAGTCTGAGGTTTTGCAGCCCCATTTCGCTGGGCCTGGGCCTTAGCGGCTTTGCCCATAATGGTCATGATGTGGGCGGCTTCTTTGGCGATCCGCCCAGCCCCGAACTTTTCCTTCGGTGGACCCAGCAGGCTGTGGCCTATCCGCGTTTTTCCATACACTCCTGGAAAGAGCCGCCTACCGAGCCCTGGAGTTTTCTCGAGGTGTACGAGGGGGTGAAGCGGGCTATTCACTTGCGTTACCGCCTGCTTCCCTATTTGTACTCGCTGGTGTGGCTACACAGCCAGACTGGTGCTCCAATACACCGCCCGCTGATCTACGAGTTTGCCGAGCTCTGGGAAGATCCGGGCTTTCACTCAATGCTGGGGCCATTTCTCCTGTTCCCCATGTTGGGTGAGCCCGGCCTGAGACATATTTCACTCAACCTGCCGGAGGGCTGGTACGACTGGCACAGCCGCGATTACCACCAGGGTCATTTTGAGTATCCAGCCCCGCTGCACCAGGTACCGGTGTTGGTGCGCACCGGTTCCATTATCCCCCTGGGTCCGGTAATGCCTTCCATCTCGCCAGAGTACGACACCTCTCGCGAGGTTCTTCTTTTCCCCCACAAAGGAGAGGGGAGTTCTAGCTTCACTCTTTATGAAGACGATGGAGAGACCCTGGCCTATCGTCAAGGAGAGTATAAGCAGATTACGTTCATTATGAATTCCAGGCCTGATCAGGTGCAAATAGAGGTACTGGTTTCAGGGGAATACCCCCTGCCCTATTCTCGACTGGAGGTGAAAATTGCCACCGATGACCCTCGCCCCCTAAAGGTTCGTTCTAGCTTCAAGACAATCCAGCAAGACCATCGTGCCATGATCTTCAACACGATGTACTGAAGCTAGAGTTGAAAGGTTTTTGTAGCCAACCCGTGTCGCGATATTGCGAATTTGTGTCCCGCACGCCACTCAGCTTACCAGGGCACCAGAGACTCAGAGGCTTTGTCAACCAAGGAGGAAAAATGAAAAAAATCGTTTTCTGGCTGTTCGTTGTGTTAGTAAGCAGCATAGTGCTTGCAAGAGGTGAAATTCAGGTAGTCTGGTTCACCGAGGCCCCCACAGAACAGGCGATCTTCGAGCGCTACGTCAAAATGTACGAGGAGGCCAACCCTGGAACCAGGGTCGAGGTAACCTATGTGCCTTTCCAACAGCTAACCCAGAAGCTTCAATTAATGGTAGCGGGTAACACTCCACCTGACGTAGCCAGAGTGGTCACCGCCAACATTGCAGAGTTCGATCGAGTGGCTCTGGATCTCTCCACTTTTGTGGACTCAACCAGTTTTTTAAATCAATTCCTCCCGTCTCAAGTTCCCTTTGTCAGGCGCGGCTCGCGGATAATTGGCGCACCCCTTGACGTAACGGCAAATGGAATTTTTTACAACAAAGACTGCTTTGCGGAGGCTGGTATCCGGGTTCCGACCAACAGTCTCAACGTATGGACTTGGGAGCAGTGGCGCGAAGCCCTGAACAGGGTGCGCAACAACAGCAAATGCAGGTTTGCCCTTAGCTACGACTTCACCACCCATCGCTTTAGCACCCTGCTCTACGCAGCGGGTGGACGCTTCATTGATGATAGCGGAAAACAGTTTGTGGTTGACAGTCAAAACAGCCTGCGTGCCCTGACCTTTTTCAGCGAACTGTTCCGGGATGGATTTATTCCCAGGGGCCAGTGGCTTTCCAACGATGACCCCAGTACCCTGTTCCGCAGTGGTTTGTCTGCGATGTACATGTCTGGAAACTGGAACCTGGCTCAGTTTGCCCAAATTAGTGGCTTTAGGTGGGGTGTAATGCCACTACCCCGCGACAGAATTCGTAGTACCGTACCCGGCGGAAAGTTTGTTATGGGCTTCAGGGAAAGCAAGAACCCCGCAGGTGCGGCCAGGTTTATTCAGTGGATTACCAGTAAAGAGATCAATCTTCCCTTTTCCAGAGATAACATGGTGCTCTCGGCCCGCAGGGATGCCAAAGGCATGAAGTATGGTCAGTTTGATGATGCCATTGCAGTTTTTCAATCCGATCTGAGCGTCACCCCCGCCTATGTGGGTAGGGACTGGTCCAACCCAGCGATGGCGCGGCTCAATACCTTTATTCGGGGAGAGATTGTCAAAGTACTCTTGGGCCAGCAAACCCCAAAACAGGCCCTGGAAGCCATTCAGGCAGAAGGTAATCGATTGTTGCGTTAGCTGGGCCTGTACTGTATTCCGGGTCGAGGTAAGTGCGATGGGCTCATCGTTGAACATCGCACCCTGCCTTGGCCCGGCTCATCCATTAGCGCGGTTTGATGATTTTTCTGTTCCGATCTGGTGTGCAAGCAGACCGCAATAAGTCAGAGATCAAGCCCGTGGTCTGGTATAGGAACAGAACCGGCCTATGGGGTTGACCAGCTACGAGTTCAGTCTATTCCTTCTGCGGACTGCGCGGGCTTGAGGGGCGGGTGATGATTGTGGGATACAGGTTTAGCAAGAAAGTCATACCTTACCTATTTGTTGCACCCAACACCCTTATTTTTGGCGTATTCGTCATATTACCCATGTTTTATGGGCTGCTGTACTCCTTTTATGAGGGTACTTTTATTGAGGGATTGGAAAGGTTTACCGGTCTCGAGAATTACCAAAGGCTTCTGCGAGATCAAGCCTTTATATCCTCGCTTGTTCATACATTTGCTTATGTGGTGGCGGTAGTTTCCCTTGTGGTGATGTTCAGCCTGATGCTGGCACTGGCTCTGCGGGCAAGCAGCATGGGCTCGGCGCTAGCACGCATCGGTTTCTACCTACCGGTGATCTTATCCCCGGTGGTAGTTGGAGTGGCCTGGCGATGGATGTTTAGTAGCGACCTTGGAGTCATCAACGGAGTTCTGGTCAGTATGGGTCACTCCCCTATCCCCTGGCTCACCGACATAAACTGGGCCAGGGCAGTTGTGGTACTTGCCAGTGTCTGGGCTATGACGGGCTTTTACATGGTCATTTTCATTGGCGGCCTTAACACCATACCCAGCGAGCTCTACCAGGCGGCAGAAGTGGATGGTGCGAACTCTACCCAGCAGTTCTGGAAAATTACCCTACCCTTACTGGCGCCCACCACGCTTCTGGTCACTATCCTGGCCACCATCAACTCCTTCAAGGCTTTCGAAATCATCCTGGTACTCACCAACGGAGGCCCCGGTGATGCTACCCGGCTCCTGGTACAAAACATCTATCAGACTGCATTTGATGCATCAAATCCAACCTACGCAAGCGCCCAGTCAGTGGTGTTATTTAGCGTCCTGATGCTTCTGACTTTTTGGCAGCTTCGCATCACTCGGGAGGACTAGTCCATGTTCACTACCGGCTTACGGCAGTCTACTAAGATCCAGACACGGCTGAGGCGCTACCTTCGCGAGGGATTGGTGTTGCTGTTAGCGTTCTTTTTCTTGATACCAGTAATCTGGGTGGTGCTTTCATCTTTCAAGCCAAATGCCGAACTTTTCCTGATTCCCCCATCCGTTCTCCCCAAAGAACCAACGCTAGAAAACTATCAGAGCGCCTTGACGGTGGGCAACTTTGCTAATTATACCTGGAACAGTTTTTTTGTAGCCACCATGAGCACCCTGATAGCATTGTTGACCAACTCCATGGCGGCCTTTGCTCTGGCGAAGTACCGTTTTGTGGGCAGGCAGGCCTTATTTTTACTGACCCTGGCAACGATCATGATTCCGCTGCAAGTCATCATGGTACCCATTTTCCTGGTGTTGCGTAATCTTGGTCTGACCGATACCTTGTGGGGGATCATCATTCCCCCCGCAGCCACACCCACAGGGGTGTTTCTACTGCGCCAGTACATGCTCAGCATTCCCGACGAGATTCTCGAGTCGGCCCGTATTGATGGTGCGAGTGAGTGGGCTATCTACTGGAGAATTATTCTTCCATTGAGTATTCCGGCTCTGGCGACACTGGCTATCTTTAGTTTTACCTGGCGCTGGAACGACTTTATCTGGCCGTTTATCGTCATCTCGAGTGAGCAAAACGCCACCCTTCAACTGGCCCTGGCGAGGCTGGTGGGGCAGTTTGGAGTGGACTGGAGTACACTGCTGGCCGCTACGACAATCACACTGCTACCCATGCTGATCGTTTTCCTTCTATTGCAACGCTATTTCTTGGGCAATCTGATGGCCGGGAGTGTGAAAGGATGAGCAGCTTGCTGGAAGGCCACCGGGCGGTGGTGACGGGCGGGAGCGGGGTGCTGGGGCGGGCGATGGCAATGGCTTTGGCGGAAGATGGGGCAACGGTGTACCTGGGTGCCCGCAGTCCGGAGTCGGCTCGCAAGGCCCTCGAGGCCGCCCTTGCCGGCTGCCCGCACTGGGAAGTCTTATCGTCCCGCGTGAGACCACTGATCTTCGACGTGCTGGACGCAGGCTCGCTGAAAGAAGCCGCCACCCTGGTCGAGCTCGAAGGTGGGGCCGATATCCTGGTGAACGCGGCAGGCGGCAACCACCCAGCAGCTTCTACAGCCCCCGACCGCG
Source organism: uncultured Meiothermus sp. (assembly GCF_937863175.1). Classification (GTDB taxonomy): domain Bacteria; phylum Deinococcota; class Deinococci; order Deinococcales; family Thermaceae; genus Meiothermus. The sequence continues at coordinate 7,484 of NZ_CALMCQ010000405.1, forward strand.
ACTTTTTCGCAATGGACTTGGGCGCCGTCGAGGAGGTGATGGACCTCAACTTCCACGGTATGCTCCGCACCACCCAGGCTTTCGCTGCGGGGATGGCGGGGCGGGGACAGGGGAGCATCATCAACATCACCAGCATGGCGGCGGTACGCCCGCTGACCAAAGTGGTGGGCTACAGCGCCTCCAAGGCTGCTGTGGTCAACTTCACCCAGTGGTTGGCGGTTCACCTGGCGCAAAACCACGGCGTGGGGCTGCGGGTCAACGCGATTGCACCGGGGTTCTTCCTTGCCGAGCAGAACCGCTACCTCATGTTTCGTGAAGATGGCAGCCTTACCGAGCGGGCGCAGACCATCCTGGCTCACACCCCGCAAAACCGGTTTGGCGCGCCCGAGGATTTGCTCAGCACCCTCCGCTGGCTGGTGCATCCGGGTAGCAGGTTCATTACCGGCACCGTGATTCCGGTAGATGGCGGCTTTAGCGCCTTTGGAGGTGTGTGATGGGCTGGGATGTGCCCGAAACCTTCCTCTTCGACCCCGAACCACTTGTGCGGGCGACAGCCCTCGAGCTTTACAACCAGACCAAAGCCCTGGGCCTGATCTGCCCCCACGGGCACGTGGCTCCTGGTTTGTTGGCCGAACCCAATGCGCGGTTTCTCCACCCTACAGACTTGCTGATCCGCTTCGACCACTACATTTTTCGGTTGCTCCATTCGCAGGGTATCGCCCTGGAAAGTCTGGGCGTGGGCGTTCCTGAGGGCGAGTACGACCCCCTGGGGGCCTGGGAGATCTTCTGCCAGCACTTCCACCTCTTCGATGGCACGCCAACGGGCCTGTGGCTACGCCTCGAGCTCATCCAACTGTTCGGTGTAAACGAAAAACCCAGTGCGCGGAACGCTGCAGATCTTTACGCACAAATTCAAGCAGCCCTGGATACACCTGCTTTTACCCCTCGAGCCCTGTTCAAAAAATTCAGGGTCGAGGTTCTCGCCACCACCGACGCACCCGAGGAAGACATCAGCCTGCACTTCAAAGCTCAACGGGATGGCTACAGGGTCATCCCGACCTTCCGCCCCGACGGCTTGTTGCAGGTCTTACGGCCCGACTGGAAGGAGCGGTTGAGTCGCTTTGAAACGGTGAGCAACCGCAGCATCGAGACCTATACCGATCTGCTCGAGGCGCTGAAAGTGCGCCGCCAAGAGTTCAAAAAAGCCGGGGCTGCCGCTACCGACCACAGCGCCGCCAACGTAAGGATTGAACCCTTGCCCGAGGCCGGGGCCGAGCAGTTGTTCGCCTTGGCCCTGAAGGGCAAGATCAACCCCGAGCAGGCCGAGCAGCTCGAGGCCCACGCCCTCTTCGACCAGGCCCGTCTGAGCGCTGAGGAGGACGGCCTGGTGATGCAGCTTCACCTGGGTGTGACCCGCAACCACAATCGTCATCTCTTCGAGCGGTTGGGCGGCGACATGGGCGCAGACATCCCCCACGCCGTGGACTGGACCCGGGGCTTGCAACCGCTGCTAAGCGAGTTCGGCAACCCATCACAGGGCAGGGGCCTCAGCCTGGTTCTCTTCACCCTGGACGAGAGCACCTACAGCCGGGAACTGGCCCCCATCGCGGGGCACTACCCTGGCGTGCGACTGGGTGCGCCGTGGTGGTACTTCGACAGTGTACTGGGGATGGAGCGCTACCTCGACGCGGTGAGCGAGACTGCCACCCTGTACAACACCGCCGGGTTCAACGACGATACCCGCGCCTTTGCCAGCATCCCCGCCCGCCACGAGGTCTGGCGGCGCGTGGTAGCCAACTGGCTGGCTCGCAAGGTGCATCGAGAAATCTTCGACCTGGAGGAAGCCTCGAGGCTGCTGCGCCTCTGCTCCTACGACCTGGCGGCAAAGGCGTATGGGCTCGAGATCAAGAGCAGGCTGATAGCCGATAGCGGATAGCCCCACATAACCTTAAAGTTGTCATTCTAGGAGGCGCTGTTTGCCGGCCAAGAATCTCTCGCCGCCCACACTCGCCAGTTCAATGTTGCAGGAAGCTGTCCCTACCAGCGGAAAATGGATGAGTCTGACGCTGCCCGTAGATTCTTCGCTACACCATCCCATTGAGTTGCGGGGCGGTGCGGCAGTGGCGACGTCACGCCCAGAATGACTACGGTTAAGCAAGGCGAGTTTTGGAGCCTCGAGCCCGCAGCAACGTCATACCAATCCGTCCAGAGTCGAAGCATAATTGAGGTGTCATGAAGGGACTGCTTGCCCAGGCTCAGTCAGCGCCCGGTCAGTTGCTGAGCACCGATACCATTCGCCAAACCCTTAGCGCCCTGGAGGGTCGCTTTACCCGGCAAAAGGTGCTGGTCTTGATTCCCGACCATACCCGTACCTTGCCGCTGCCGCTGCTTTTCCGCTTGCTGGTTGAGGTTTTACACGATACGGCCCAGCTCGACTTTATGATCGCGCTGGGTACGCATCCAGCGCTCGACGAGACCCAGATGTTCAGGCTACTAGGCCTGGGTGCCGAAGAACGGCATGGGGCTTTTGCCCGCGTGGGCCTGCGCAACCACGAGTGGCAGAATCCCACCGCGCTGCAAACCATCGCGGTGATCCCCCAGGAACGGGTTAAGGCCATTGCGGGTGGGTACTGGCATCCCACCCTGGGCGGCGATGTCCAGGTACGGCTGAACAAAGCTGCGCTCGAGGCCGAGCAAATCATCATTCTTGGCCCCACTTTCCCCCACGAGGTGGTGGGGTTTTCCGGTGGTGCCAAGTATCTTTTCCCCGGCATCAGCGGCCCCGAGATGATTGATGTGACCCACTGGCTGGGCGCACTGGCAGGTGTCCGGGGCACCATCGGCATCAAAGACACCCCGGTTCGAGCCCTCATCCATGAAGCTGCCCAGCAGGTTCCCACCCCCATCACCCTGATCTCGCTGGTGGTACAGGGTAGTGGAATCTCCGGCATTTTTGTGGGCGACCACCTCTCGGCCTGGGAAGCTGCCGCCAACCTCTCCAAGGAAGTCCACATCGTCTGGGTAGACCGTCCGTTCAAACTGGTACTGTCGTGTGCGCCCCCCATATACGACGAACTCTGGACGGCAGGCAAAGCCATGTACAAGCTCGATCCGGCCCTGGCAGATGGGGGTGAACTGATCATCTACGCCCCCCACCTCGAGACGGTAAGCCTTGCCCACGGCAAGTACATCTATGAAATCGGCTACCACTCCGTCCCCTACTTCCTGGGCCAGTGGGAGCGCTTCGCTCACCTTCCACTGGGGGTGATCGCCCATAGCACCCATGTGAGGGGAGGTGGAACCTGGGTTAATGGCCAGGAGCACCCCAGGGTCAAAGTCACCCTGGCCAGCCGTATCAGCCCCGAGGACTGTGCAACGTTGAATCTGGGCTACCTCGACCCGGACACCCTCAACCCGGAAGACTTCGCCCACAAGGAGGAGGAAGGAGTTTTGCTGGTACGCAAGGCGGGCGAGACGCTGTACCGGGTGAAGGAGGGGGCATGAGCACGACTAAGGTCAAACTCGAGTTCCACACCATCAGCCAGCGCTTACAGTCCTTGATGCTGCCAACTGTAGATGTGGTGGTGGGCATTGCCCGAGGCGGCATCGTGCCCGCCAGCATGGTCGCCCACCAGCTGGGTGTTCCACTGGTGCTGCTGCACCTTAACTACCGCGACGACCACCACAAACCCCATCGTCCCCAGCCCCAGTTGCTCAAGCCTCTCAATTTCGACCCCACCGGGAAGCACATCCTGCTGGTAGATGATGTAAGCGTGACGGGGGCAACGCTACAGGTCGCCCAGGCGTATCTGAAAGGGGCCACCCTCACCACCCTCACCCTCAAAGGCAGAGCCGATTGGGTACTTTTCCCGGAGATACGCGAATGCGTGGACTGGCCCTGGAGCACCCCATGAAGACCCGCATCGTCCTGGTGATGGGGGTGTCGGGCTCGGGGAAGACCACCCTTGGGACTGCTTTAGCCCAGCAACTGGGCTGGGCTTTTGCCGATGCCGATGAGTATCATCCCCAGTCCAACCGCGACAAGATGGCCCAGGGTGAACCCCTCACCGACGCCGACCGCCAACCCTGGCTGCTGCGCCTGCGGGCCTTAATCGAGCGGCATCTATCCGAAGACCGGCCGCTGGTGCTGGCCTGCTCGGCGCTCAAGGAAAGCTACCGAGCCACCTTGAGCGATGGCCTCGAGGGAATCCAGATCGTTTTCCTGCACGGCAGCCCCCAAATCATCGCCCATCGGATGGAGCTGCGGCAGCACTATATGCCGGTAAGCCTGTTGGAGAGCCAGCTAAAGACCCTCGAGCCCCCCGTCCAGGCCATCCAGATTGATATCGCGCAGCCGCTCGAGGACAGTTTGCGCGAAGTACTACTGCATATCTACCACCCCGAACCGGAGTAGAGAAATGCAGAGGGTTGGCATAGCTCAGCATGCCAGGAGTAGGCTATAGCCATATGAGGCCGGTCAGTATTGGCATGGATCTGGGTACCAGTGGACTCAAGGCCATTGGGGTCACGGCAGAGGGGCAGACCGTTGCGGAGGCCAGCGTATCCTATCCCCTACTAACCCCCAGGCCCGGCTGGACAGAGCAAAATCCCTCGGACTGGGTAGAGGCCGCCCACCGTGTGCTGGGCGGGCTGGCCCAGAAACTGCGGCAGGGAACCTGGGAACCGGTAGCGATCGGGCTTTCAGGCCAGATGCACGGAGCTACCTTTTTGGACAAGCAGGGTGAGGTTGTGCGCCCGGCCCCGCTCTGGAACGACCAGCGTACCGCACAGGCCTGTGCTGAAATCGAGGCAACCGTTCCGCGCCGAGACCTCATCCAGCGCACCGGTAATCCGGCGGTTACGGGCTTTCAGCTTCCCAAGCTGGTCTGGCTGCGACAGGCCGAACCGGATCACTATGCCCGAACAGCCCACCTGCTGCTGCCCAAAGATTATCTGGCCTACGCTTTGACCGGTCAGATGGCAACCGAACCGTCGGACGCATCGGGAACTGGCATCCTTAATCTAGGCTCGCAGGACTGGGATACCGAGATTGTTCAAGCCCTGCAGTTGAATCCGGCGCTGTTTCCCCAGGTCATTCCTTCGCATGGGGTGGTTGGGGCTCTTAAGGCAGAATGGGCCCAGGCCACAGGCTTACCCCAAGGGTTGCCGGTGGTGGCAGGAGCCGGGGACAATGCAGGAGCCGCCATTGGACTGGGTCTTTCCAGTGCGCGCCCCGGACTGGGCAGCCTGAGCCTCGGCACCAGCGGGGTGATCTTTATGCCCACCCAGCAGCCCACCCCCGATCCCGAAGGCCGCATCCACCTGTTTTGCCATGCGGACGGTGGCTATCACTTCCTGGGGGTGACCCTGGCAGCGGCAGGCAGTTTGCAGTGGTATCGGGATAAGCTGGCTCCGGGCGTAGGTTTTGAGAAGTTGATGCAGGAAGCTGAAAGCATCGCACCCGGCAGTGATGGGGTGGTCTTCATGCCCTATCTGGCTGGGGAACGTAGCCCCCACCTTGACCCCGATCTGCGCGGAGCCTGGCTGGGACTGAGCCTGGCGCACGGACGTGGGCATCTGACGAGGGCCCTGCTCGAGGGAGTAGCGCTGAGTTTGCGGGATGTGCTGGAAGTAATGAAGCCCCTGGTCAGGATGGACAAACTGCTGGCCACCGGCGGGGGAGCCCGCTCCGATTTCTGGCTTTCGGTGGTGGGCGGTACGCTGGCCCTGCCACTGGCCCGCACCGCTATCGAGGAGGGCCCGGCCCGTGGAGCCGCCATTCTGGGGCTGGTCGGGGCTGGCCTGTATGCGAACGTTGCCGAAGCCATTAGAGCCACCGCTCCACCGGATTTCGAAGTCGGAATAGCAACCCTGAACACCGACCCCTTGCAAGAACGCTATCGCAAGGGGCTCCGAGCTGTTCAAGGTTTCAAACCGGGGGAGTAACCTGGTGCGTGACGGAAGCATTATGCCACAGCTAAAGAAATGCTAAACTGTATGGGTTGGTATTTCCACTAGCATTGAGGCGAACACTGGCGGGTATTGAACCCAACTAAGGGCTTATGGAGCACCACTTGACCTTGAGAACCGCACAAACCCAACCCAATCAGGTTAAAATGCCCTTTATCGGAATCCCATACGCCTGTTCGGGTGGCCTTGCATAGTGGTGTGACGATGCGCAGTCTTATTTTAGCCTTCGTATTGGCGCTTGCACCGCTGCCCAATCTCCCCTTTATTCCTTCCGGGAGTGAGATACGGGTGGTGTCTCCCGACTTGCTCACCGTGTATGTGGTCTGGCAGGTGGATGAACGTAACCTGGTTTTACAAAGCAAACTGCCCGCACCGGCCAATCGGGAGGTTCGGGTGCTGTTCCGGGTGGATGGGGGCTACCGTGCCCCGTACAATGGAATCACCACCCCCAGGGGTGATATCGCACTGATGATCCAGGGCGAACGTGTTAGTCTGAACGAGCTTTTGACCCGCACATACCGTCTGAACCTGCCCAATGGGCGTGTCTTGCCGGAGGTTCGATGAAACGTATTCTGCTGATTGAAGACGACCCTGAAATTGCCCACCTCCTGCAGCTCGAGCTTGGCGAGGCTGGCTACACCGTAGACTGGGCCTCGGGAGGAATGTCGGGCCTGGTACGCCTGCGTGAAGCGGTGCCCGACCTGGTGATTCTCGACCTGGGCTTGCCCGATCTGGATGGAGGCGAGGTAGCCCGCCGCATTCGGGCGGGTTACGAGGTACCCATCATCGTCCTGACGGCTGCCGATGCGGTCGAGCGCAAGGTCAGTCTGCTCTCCGACGGGGCCGATGATTACATTGTCAAACCCTTCCATCCCGCCGAACTCATGGCCCGCATCCAGGTGCAGTTGCGCCACCGCGAGGGGGGCGAACAGGTCAGTGTGGGCGGGCTGGAAGTGCATCTCGCCAAACGGCAGGTGCTCTACGATGGGCAGGAGTTGCGTCTGTCGCCCAAGGAATTCGAGTTGCTGTCGCTCCTGGTAAGCCGCGCCGGCAAGGTCTTTAGCCGCCAGGAAATCGAGGAGCATCTGTGGGGACGCCAGCTCGAGCGCGACTCCAACGTGGTAGATGTGCACATTGCCAACCTGCGCTCCAAGTTGCGCGAAGCCGGGGCCTACGGTTACTTGCGCACTGTGCGCGGCGTGGGTTATGCCCTGCGCCAGCGCGAAGCGGAGTAGGCGCCTTCGGCGCGTCGAGGATCCAGCCTCTAGCTGCAGCAGTCCCGCTTTCGACCTTGCTTTAGCGCGGTTCGCTTTAGCGCATGACCTTAGGCGTTTGCTTATGTCCTTCCGTACGCGACTGATCCTGGCCTATACGATCCTGTGGGTGCTAATTCTTGCCCTGACCCTGACAATTGCGGTCTACAGCATCAACTTTGGCCTCTACGGGCAGGTCGAGCGCACCCTGTTGCGCTATGTAAACGAGGTGGCCCAGCTCTATGCCTCGGGCCGTGCAGGGGAGATCAGTCTGCCTCGCTCCGGCCCCGTGAACGTAAGCTTTTATAGTTCGGGCGGACAGCTCCTGATTGCGCCCACACCCGACTTTGAACAGAAAGTGCCCAAAAACTTTATCCGCGCCGCCAGCAGCACCGCCAAACCCTACTATGCCCCCAATTTTATGGCGGCCTACCAGGAAATCCCGGGCGCAGTAGTGGCAGTCAGCCAGGACACCCGCTACATTGAAAGCATCTCGACCACGGTACGAAATACCCTGATCCAGGGCATGGCCTTTCTGCTACCCCTGGGAGCCCTTCTGATTGTGCTGGCGGCCCGTCTCTCGCTGATCCCGCTGCACCGGGCGGCCTCGGAGGTAGATAAGCGCGGCCCGCGCAACCTCGAGCCCATTGTCTACACCGGCCCCAAAGACGACCTGGGCGTGATGGTGGAACGGGTCAACGAGCTGCTGGCAGAGCTGCAGGAAGCCCGTGACCGCGAACGGGCTTTTCTGGCCGAGGTTTCACACGAACTCCGAACCCCCCTTACCTCGCTGAATGGCTACCTCGAGCGCCTCAGCCGCAACCCTGGCGATACCGAGATGCTCGAGCGCTCTCGCAAAATCGCGACGCACACTGCGCGTATGGTGCAAGACTTGCTGGCCCTGGCCCGTGGCGAGGCCGAGCGCAGTGTCAACGCTCACATCATCAATCTGGGCGACCTGCTGCGCCAGGCCGTGGGTGAGTATCCGGGGGTGATTCTCAAAATGCCCCCCGAATTCCCCGAGGTCTTGGGCGACCCAGACCGCTTGCTGCAACTGGCCCGCAATCTCATTGCCAACGCAATACGGGCCGCAGGAACACCGGAAAAAGTGCAGGTGCGGGTCTGGATGGTCAAAGAACCCACCGACAACCCTCCCGACCCCTACGAATCCGCCGACGAGGCCCGGGTCACCTCCACCCCCGAGATGAAACCCCCCAAGCAGCCCTGGGCCGCCTTTGCCATTGTGGATCGGGGGCCTGGTATCACACCCGAAATACTGCCCCGGCTGTTCACCCGATTTGCCCGGGGTCCCGAGGGCGGCACCGGGCTGGGCCTGGCCATCGCCAAACAAATCGCCGAGGCCCATGGCGGCGAAATTCGCGTGGCCAGCCGGCCCGGCGAGACCCGCTTCACAGTATTTTTGCCGCTGCTGATGGACGAAGAGTAATTTGCGCTCTTGTACAAACTTTCGTATGCTTTCGATATGCCCTCCCTCGAGGCCACCTTTCGCCACCAGGAAATTCTGGAGGTGCTGCGGCGCGACGGTCAGGCCCATGTGACCCGGCTGGCCGACCATTTCGGGGTTTCCACGGTTACCATCCGCACCGATCTGGACTACCTCGAGCGGCAGAAGTTGCTGCGCAGAACCAGGGGCGGAGCACTGCCCACCGAGACCAAACGGTTCGAGCTGCCGTTAGAAGCCACCCGCCAGGTACATGCGAGGGAGAAAGAAAGCATTGGACGCTTTAGCGCTGGGCTGGTGCATGACGGCGAAACCATCATTCTGGATGTGGGCAGCACTGCCACCGAGCTGGCCAAGGCCCTATCGCCCTTGCTCAGAAACGTGGTGGTCATCACCAGCGGCCTCAACATTGCCTTGCTGCTGGAGTCCCACCCCGGCATCACGGTCATCGTCACCGGCGGCACCCTGCGGCCGTTGCAGCACTCGCTGGTGAACCCCTATGGCTCGCTGCTGCTGCAAGAAATCAACGCTGACAAAGCCTTCATTGGTTGCAATGGGGTGCATCCCGATAAAGGCTTCACCAACACCAACCTGCACGAGGCCGAGATCAAGCGGGCCATGATCGAGGCGGCCCGCGAAACCATCGTGCTGGCCGACCACAGTAAGATCATGCAGGTCGCCGCTGCCCGTATTGGGCCCCTGGAGGCCGCCCACCTCCTCATCACCGACCGCAAGGCCAAAAACGAAGACCTCGAGCTGCTGCGAAAAAGAGGGCTCGAGGTAGTCCAGGCCGCTCGAGATTCGTGAATACATTCGAAACCTTGCGAAAGTATCCAAAACTATTGACAAGCCTTTGGGCCCACCGGTAGACTCGCCCTGAACCTTAACGGGGAAATGAATCGCTCCGACGAAAACGAGTCAGGACTGCTCTGCCCCAAGCGCTGGAGCCCCGGAAAAGGCTGGCATTCAAAAGGAGGATCACCATGAAGCGTCTTTTGGTTTTAGGTGCGGCCCTGGCCCTGACAGCGGCCTCGGCCCAAATGCAGGGCAATCCCAACCTGCGCGGCGAAATTACCATCTGGAGCTGGGACGTTGCGGCCAAGGCTCTGGAGGCTAACATCCCCGGCTTCAACCGCCTCTTCCCCAACGTCAGGGTTACGGTGCAGGACATTGGCAACCAGGCCACCTACGACCGGGGTCTGGCGGGCTGTGCTGCGGGTGGCGGCGATCTGCCCGACATATACTCCATCGAAAACAACGAGGCCGAGGTGTTCTGGGCACGTTTCCCCAACTGCTTCACGGACATGAACACCCTGCAACCCGCAGCCAGCACCTTCCGCACCCAGTTCCCCGCCTTCAAGTGGACAGAACTTACCGTGGGCAATCGGATTTTCGCCATGCCCTGGGACTCCGGCCCGGTGGTGATGTTCTATCGGCGCGACATCTATAGTCAGGCTGGGGTCAACCCCGCCACCATCCGCACCTGGGACGACTTCATCGCTGCAGGCCGCCGCATCGCCCAGGCCACCAACAACCGCGTAAAGGTTGGAGCGATCGCCAATGGTCAGGACGATGAGTGGTTCCGTATGCTGGCCAACCAGAACGGCTGCTTCTACTTCAACAACGAAGGCAACGCCGTTACGGTAAACCAGCCGGGCTGCGTGACCGCCCTCGAGACGGTCAAGAAGCTGATTGACGCCGGTATCGTGATGCAGGGCGGCTGGAACGAGCAGATCCAGGGCTTCAAGGCTGGCACCGTAGCGACCAGTATGTTCGGGGCCTGGTACGAAGGCACCATCCGCTCCAACGCCCCCGACCAGAGCGGCAGGTGGGGGGTTTTCTCGATGCCTGCCTCCCGTGCTGGTGGCATCCGCGCCGCAAACCTGGGGGGATCCGCGCTGGCCATTCCGGCCTCTTCACGCAATAAGGAAGCCGCCTGGGCATTCGTCCGCTATGCCCTGGGCACCACCGAAGGCCAGGTGACCATGCTCAGGGAATTCGGGCTGGTGCCCTCGCTGCTGGCCGCTACCCGCGACCCCTACGTGGCCCAACCGCAAGCCTTCTGGGGCAATCAGCGCATCTGGCAGCAGATTCTGGGCACCCTGGGCAGTGTACCTGCTGCCCGTGGCACCCAGTTCTTTCAGGAGGCCCGCGCGATCATGATCAGAACCCAGGCCGAGTTTGTCGCCGGACGCTACCCCAGCGCCAAAGCAGCTTTGGATGCGGCGGCCCAGCAAATCTCGAGGGCCACTGGCCTGCCCATCGCACGCTAGTACCCTTTGTTGGGGTGGGGGCAGCCTCACCCCAACACTTTTGAGTGCATCACAAAAGCAGATCAACTTTTAGAGCATCCGGTGAGGCGTAGCATGCCACCTACCCTTCACTTGTGGAGAACGCGTGAAACGTAACGCGACCCCCTATCTGTTTCTACTCCCCTACCTGGCGATTTTTGCCTTGTTCTGGGCCTGGCCGATTTTCGAGTCACTGCTGCTTTCTTTTCAGAATACGCGGGTTTATCCACCCGTCTGGAACCTGAGCATCAACTGGGGCCGCATCCTGGGCGATGCGGCCTTCTGGGACGCACTGCGCAACACCCTGCTGATTCTGATCATCCAGGTGCCCCTCATGCTGGCCCTGGCTACTGCACTTGCTCTGGCCTTGAACTCCCAATTACTGCGTGCCAGGGGGTTTTTCCGCTTTGCCTTTTTTGCTCCGGTGGTGGTGGGGGCGGTGGCCTACTCGGCGGTATTTCGTTTGCTGTTCAATCAGAACGGTGCGGTAAACGCGGCCACGGGCCTCGAGCTCAACTGGATTTTCGACCCTTCCGGCGCCATGACGGTCATCATCCTGACCCTCACCTGGCGCTGGACCGGCTACAACGCCATCATCATCCTGGCAGGGCTGCAAAGCATACCCAAAGATATCTACGAGGCCGCCGAGATTGACGGGGCCAGCCCCTGGCAGCAGTTCTGGCGCATAACCGTGCCGAGCCTGCGCCCGGTGCTGCTGTTCTGCCTGGTGCTCTCGATTATTGGCACTTTGCAGCTCTTCACCGAGCCCTGGCTAATCACCAACGGTGGCCCCGGCACTGCCACCACCACCCTGGGAGTCTATCTCTACCGCCAGGGCTTCCAGAACATCAACTTCGGCTACGCCTCCACCATTGCCTACGTCATCACCCTGCTGGCGCTGATTTTTTCGGTTATCCAGCTCCGGCTGTTCGGGAGGGATAGATGAGCCCATTTACCAAACCAGGCAACCGGAGAGGGCTATGAAGCGGCGTCTGTTCTGGCGCAGTTTATGGCTGCACCTTTTTCTAACCCCGCTGGCCCTGTTGTGGCTGGCCCCGCTGTGGCTGATGTTCGTCTTCTCGACCCACCCCGAGGTCGCCATCTTCCGCACCCCCACCCCGG
>NZ_CALMCQ010000406.1 GCF_937863175.1 uncultured Meiothermus sp.
GAAAAACCGCTCTGAAGTATTGGAAGTGGGGTCAGGGTCAGGCGCCTCAACCCCACCACCATCAACTTATCTGCCGCCGTAGATCGCCTGCAGTCGGCTCACGATATCGCGGGCCGCCTGCTCGGGGGTTTTCTGCCGGGCCAGCACCTGGTTGGTGTTGACGCGGATGGCCTCGGAAATCTCGGCGTAGCGGGGGTGTTGGGGACGGGCGCGGGCCGCCTGCACTACGGGCAAAGCCTGGCCGAACCAGGGATTAACCCGCAGGATGTCGGCGTCGCGGTACAGGGCTGGGAAGACCGGCAGGTTGGACGCTTCAATGGCCAGGATTTTGGAGACCTCGGGGCTGCTCAAAAAGCGCACCAGGCGGTGGGCCTGGGCTTTGTTACGGCTGAAGTCGGAGACGGCCCACTGCCAGCCTCCCAGGCAGCTCGCCTGACGGCCCCCTGCAAATGCAGGCAGCGGCACTACTCCGATTTTGCCCTTGACCTGGCTGTCGGCATCGTTCTGGAACCTGTTCCAGGCGTAGGCAAACATGGTGCCAAATATCCAGCGTCCGGCCTGCATCTCGCTACGGATGGTGTCCTGGGGCTTTTCGGCCATGTTGGGGGGCGAGACCCGCTGATCCATCAGACCCACCCAGAATTGCAGGGCGCGTTGAGCCTGTTCTACGGTAAGTGAGAACTGGCCCTGGGCGTTGGTCACGTCGCCCCCGGCGGCCCAAACCGGCAACAGGAAAGTGCAGACTGCACCCTCGGCGGGGGCGCCAATAAAGCCGATTCCGTTGAGGTTGGGGTTGTTTTCGCGTTGAAGAATGGTCTGGGCCTGCTGGATGGCTTCCTCCCAGGTGCGTGGGGGTTGAAAACCGTACTTCTCGAGCAAGTCGGTGCGGTAGTACAGGAACATCGCGTCGGCAAAGGCTGGCAGTGCAACCAGTTGCCCATTGATCACATTGGCCTGGGAATAGGCCGGGAGGTACTGCCGCAAGAGGTTCTGGCGTGAAGCGGCGGGCAGATATTTGTCCAGCGTATCGGCCCAACGGCTGGCCAGGTACTGGGCGGGTCGGATCACGTCAATCAGGATGATGTCAATGCTGGGATCGCGCGAGGCCAGCACGGTGGTGAGGTACTGCTGTTGCTGATCGGAGGTAGCGCCCCCCACCTCCACATCCACCCGGATGCCGGGGTTGCGCGACTGATAGAGGTCGAAAATCTTCCGCATCACATCCGGGCGCTGCTGCCCGCCCACAAACACCCGCAGACGGGTTTGCTGGGCCAGCGCAGTAGACATCACCAGCACCGCGACCAGTAGCCAAAAAAGCTTCTTCATGAGGTTCCTCCTCCTTGTAAACGTATGCCTAGTTTACCGAGTTCGGCCTGAAGCATCTCGTTCACGTCCACACCTTCTTGTAAAGCCTTTTCTCGTAAAGCGGTTCGCCGTGCACCGGGAATCCGGCCTCCAACCGCTTCAAGAGCATGGATGAGTTGAGCCGCCCGGCTTGCGTAGCCGGGGCCAAAAGCACCGGGATCAAATGCCAGGAGCAGTAGCCCAGGTTTAGCAGCCTGCTCGGGGGGCATCCAGGGCAAGGGCAGATCGGGCGAGAGTACATCCCCCGCCAGAGCCCCTGCCAGGATTTCCACCAACACCGCCAACGCGAACCCCTTCCCATCTCCCATGGGGAGCAAAGAGCCTTCCAGAGCCGCCCTGGCATCGGTGGTGGGCTGGCCCTCTTTGTCTAGTGCCCAGCCCTCCGGGATGGGATCGCCTTTTTTGGAGGCGGCGATGATCTTGCCACGGGCTACCACTGAGATTGAGGCATCAATGATGACCGGATGGGGATAGGCGGGCGCACCCAGGGCAATTGGATTGGTGCCCAGCACCGGCCCTGGTGCAATGGCAGGGGGGGTGTTGGCAAAAGCCAGGGCGACCAGCTCTTGCTGGGCCAGCCGTCCCACGTAAGCGGACAACACCCCGGAATGTCCGGCTCCCCGCACTGCCAGCGTTGCACTGCCTTGTTCCCTGGTCATCTGGGCCAGGGCTCGCACCGCAAACAACCCGGCTACCGGCCCCGGTGCGCCATCGGCATGCAGAACCGCTACCGAGGGCTTGGTGCGCTCCAGACGCATCTGCGGTCTTGGATTCAGGCCGCCAGCCTGGATCTGGCTGGTGTACTGGGCAATACGCGTCAGGCCATGCCCTACATTGCCTTCGATTTCGGCCTCGAGGATCACCTCGGCAACCTCGTCGGCGTGGTCGAGGGCCAGTCCCAGGATATGGAAGTGGCTCGAGACCCCCCGCTTGAGGTCGGGATACGCGATTCTCATCCGCCCACCCCCAGCGCGCGCAAAACCCCTTCTGCGACCCGCAGCCCCACCGCTTCCTGGGCCTCGGCCGTCAGGCCGGCCACATGGGGGGTTATCCACAGGTTATCCACACCGCGCAGCACGTGTTCGGCCGGAAGTGGCTCGGGGTCTACCACGTCCAGCACCGCCCCGGCCAGATGCCCCGACTGCAAGGCCGCCGCCAGGTCGGCCTGGTGAATCAGCTCGCCCCTGGCGGTGTTGATGAGATAACTACCTCTGGGCATGCTGGCGATGGTCTCGGCCCGGATCAGCTCCCTGGTTTCGGGTGTAAAGGGCGCATGCAACGATAGGAAATGGGCCAAACCCAGTACCTCGGGGGTGGCGACCAGACGAACCTCCAAATCTTCCACCGCGCTCTCCCAGGCCAGGCGCATGGGGTCGGAGGCCACCACCTGCATGCCGAAGGCCCTGGCCCGCCTGGCGACCCGCAAACCTACCTCGCCCAGGCCCACCAACCCCAGGGTTTTGCCCGCCAGTTCGAAGCCTCCAAAAGCACCCCGGTTCCAGCCGCCCCCGGCTACATGGGCTGCGCCCCCCGCGATATTGCGGGCCATATGCAGCATTGCAGCCAGCACGTACTCGGCCACCCCATTTGCGTTGATGCCACGGGCAAAGTAAAGCTGCACGCCATAGGTTTTGAGGTCGGGCTGGACAATGTTATCCAGGCCCACGCCCAGCCGGCCCACTACCTCGAGGTTCGGTGCCGCCGCAAGCAAATCCGCATTGACCTGGGTCTGGTTGCGTACCACCAGGGCAGTAGCGCCCGCCAGTTTGGCCTTGAGGGCCTCACGGTCTTTCCAGAGGTTGGGGTCGTAAAGCACCTCGAGGCCCCCTTGCTCGAGGCGCTCCAGTCCGCCTGGGGTGATGAACTCGCAAACGATAATCATAGCTGAAAGCTGTAGGCTGAAAGCCAAAGGCAAGAACCTCTGGCTTTCTGCTTTAGGCACTGGGGTACAGTCTGGTAATCACGAACTCGTTATGCCGCAGCAGCTCAGCGGCAGTCAGGCGTCCGTTGGCGGTACGCACAAACACGTCCAGGATGCGGTTGGCAGCCTGATCCAGACTGATGTCGCCGACCAGCAGGTCGGGCAGCTTCACGTCAATGTGCTCAACCATGGTCGAGCAGGTGATGGGATTGGGCGAGATCTTGATTACGGGAATCAGGGGATGCCCCACAATGTTGCCCTGGCCGGTGGTGAAGAAGTGCAGCACGCTGCCCCCCGCCGCGCAGAGCGTCACCTGTTCGGCCCCCGCCGAAGAGCTATTCATGAAGACCAGACCCTGGCCCGGCTTTACTGTCTCGGCGTAGTCCAGCACCGCGTTAACCTTGTGCGAGCCGGTTTTCTGGATGTTCCCCAGGGCTTTTTCTTCGATGGTGGAAAGACCCCCACGGATGTTGCCCTCGGTAGGCTGGGAGCCCAGCAGGTCTACCCCCTGGTCTTCGATCATATGGATGTAATCGTGGTATATCTGCATGAACCTGCGCTTGAGCGCGGGCGTGGCACAACGATTGGCAATCAGGTGCTCCCCACCGGTTAGCTCGGAAGTTTCGCCGAAAATCACCGAGGCCCCCATGTCCACCAGCCGATCTACCGCCTGGCCCTGGGCTTTGTTCCCGGCCAGACCCAGCGTGGGGTCGGACTCCCCACACTTGATGGAGAGCACCAGCTCGGAGACCTGGATCGGTTCACGCCGAAGCTCAGAGGCATCCTGGGTCATCTGATAGGCCACCCTCGAGGCTGCATTGATCACATTGAGGTCGCCGTGGCGTTCGATGGAGAAGGTTTCGACGGGCTTGCCCGTCTTGGCAATGGCCGAGGCCACCTGGTCGGTCCACCTGGGCTCGATGCCGATCACCACCACCCCGTGCACATTGGGGCTGGCCCCGTGGCCCGAAAGGGTGCGGAAGGTGAGTTCCAGGTCTTCACCAAACTGCAAGCGCCCGTAGGGGTGCGGCAGGGCCGTAGTTCCGTTAATGAGCCGGGCCACGCCCTCGGCTGCCGAGTTGGAGAGATCGTCCACCGGGAGGACAAGCACGTGGTTGCGTACGCCTACCGCTCCATCTGGACGGCGGTAGCCGGTGAGCTGCATGGAGGCTTTCCGGGTCTTCGCCATCACTGGCCCCCTTTCTTCAAGTTCTTAGCTTTCGACCTTTGGCTTTTGGCCTTCGACCCTTTGCCATAGTCCCAGCGCAGGGTCCGGATGTTGTGGACGTGCACAAAGCCCCCCTTCTGCACGGCCCTGGTCATCCTGCCCACTTTCTCGCCATACTCGATAACCACATGACCCGGTGGTAAGTCTTTGAGGGCAATTTTATGGCCCAGAGGAACGTCTTCCAGCAGTTTGATCTGGTGCGCTTTTCCGCCCTCGAGGCTCTGAATGTTGAGTTCTTCACCTGCTTTCAGATCGGCCACCGCTACCGCCACATCATCGGTGCTTTTATGAGCCAAGGCCCTATGTGCCACCTGATCCTCCTTTGGTTTCCAAAAGATTTTATATCTAAAATCTTTTGTAGTCAATGTGCTAAAATTACTTTCAGTTATGGCTCTATCGCGAACCACCCTTAACCGCGAGGCCTACAAGGCTTTGCGTCAGGCCATTCTGGGACGCAAAATTCCTCCTGGACATAAGCTGGTGGTTCGGGTACTGGCCGAGGAACTGGGCCTCTCCCCCACTCCGGTCAAGGAGGCCCTGAGTGCACTGGAGCGCGAAGGGCTGGTGGTAGCGGTTCCGCACCGGGGCTATTTTGTACTGGAGCCCAGCCTCGAGGATGTGCAGGAAATCTACAGCCTGCGCGAGGTGCTGGAGGGACTGGCGGCGCGGCTGGCGGTTGAGAACAACGGTAAGGTATTGTCGAAAAAACTCGAGAAACTGCTCATCAAGCAGCGAGAGGCCGCAGAGAAGCGTGACCTCGAGACCTACGGCGACCTGGATCTGGCCTTTCACCGTTCGTTCTGGGAAGCCTCGGGCAGCAAGCGCTTGCTGGCTACCGCCGAGACTATAGACGGTCAAATTCGGATGCTCATCAATAGCTCAGCAGCCATTCCGGGACGTTTGCCCAGATCGCGAGCCGAGCACGAGGCCATCTTGCAGGCCGTGCGGGACAAAAACCCCGAGGCTGCCGAAGTGGCCATGCGCACCCACGTGCGTAACGCGGGGCGGGCCCTGGAACGTTTCCTTTCGCGAAGGTAATGCAATCCAGTACCAACATTGGGCACTGGGTTGGGTATGGGCAGTCATCCTTTATACACAACCCATAGCTTCGAGGCTTCCCTCACCTACAGAAGCTGCCAAAGCCCCTATCTTACCAGCGGTGCGGCATGCCGGAACCCCTACCGTGCGATACAACACCCTGGCCGAACAACGCAAAACGTCCGAGGCTAGTCCAGCGCCCGTCGCACATTCCCATCTACCCTGCTCACCACCGCCTGAGCCGCCTCCCCATCCAGCCCCTTTTTCAACATCACAATGGCGGTCTTGACGCTGTAGCCACAAGCCTCGAGCGCTACCCTCGCCTTATCCTCCGAAACCCCAGTAGCCGCCATTGTCAGCCGCACCGCCCGCGCCAACAGCTTGGCATTGGTGGCCTGCACATCCACCATCAGGTTGCCGTAGACCTTGCCCAGGCACACCATCAGCGTACTGGAAAAGGCATTGAGGGCAATTTTCTGGGCGGTTCCGGCCTTCAGGCGGGTCGAGCCCGAAATCACCTCGGGGCCGGTGTCCAGTACGATTCCCACCTCGCACTGCACCACCATGGGGGTATCGGGGTTGTTGGCAATTCCAATGGTGAGGGCTTCCACTTCCCTGGCCGCTGCGAAAGCCCCTAACGGGTAGGGCGTGGTGCCCGAGGCGGCAATACCGACCATCACATCGCTCTGGGTGGGTTGCAAGGCCAGCACGTCGCGCCTTCCCGCCTCGAAGTCGTCCTCTGCACCCTCTACTGCTTGCCAAAGGGCTTCCTGGCCCCCAGCAATACAGGCCAGGGCCCGCTCACGCGGCCAGGAAAAGGTGGGCGGGAGTTCAGAAGCATCCAGTTGCCCCAGGCGCCCGCTGGTTCCAGCCCCCACATAAATCAAGCGCCCTCCCCTCAACATCCGCGCAGCAGCGAGTTCGGCAGCCCTGGCAATCTGGGGTGCAGCTTTCTGCGCTGCCTGGACTGCGTGAAGCTGGTCGTCCACCAGGGCTTGCACGATTTGCAGGGTGGTGCGGGTCTCGAGGTCGCGATAGGCTTCGTTTATTTTTTCGGTAGCCAGAGGTCTATTGTTCATAATCAGGCTCGTCTATGAATTTTGCAGATCCAGGGCCATACGGGCAGCGGTTTCGGCGCTGGAAGTATACATAACCTCGAGTTCCAGCAGTTCCCTGGCCCCCTGCTCGATGAGCGGACTGACCTGCAATGCGCCCCCACACAGCACCACCGGCAGCGGCCCCAGGCGATGCCGCAAGGTCAGGGCCAGGTCGGCCAGTTCGCGCCCCGCCTGGAGCAAAATTTGGGCAGCAGTCTCGTCTCCCTCCTCGGCAGCCCGACCTACCGCCGGGGCCAGCGCGGCAACTACCTGTCGCCCACCCCCATACACATACTCGCGAATACCAGTCCAGTCACGGCTTCCCAGCACCGCATAGAGGTGTTGGGCCAGCGGATACGGTGCGGTGTCCAGTCCCGAATCGCGCCAGCGCATCAGGTGGCGCAAGGCTGTCTTGCCAATCCAAAAACCGGCCCCTTCATCCCCAATTAGAAAACCGTGCCCACCTGCACGGTAGACACTGCCATCCTGGGCAATGCTATAGGCCACCGAGCCAGTTCCAGCATAGACCACGATGCCCGCACCAGGTGCGAAGTAGGCCCGATAAGCCAGATCCATGTCGTTAAGCACCACTACCCGCTTCTCGGATAAACCCAGGGCTTTCTGGATGTAACCCCTTATCTCCCCTGCTTCTTTAGTCCCCGCATCCAGGCCAGTGATCCCCGCAACCACTGTGCGGGGTGCATGGGGTTTGACCTCCGCTAACAACTGATCCAGAGCAGCAAACACCCTGGCCCGCATTTCATCACCAAACAGGTGTCCGATCAGCGGAGCAACCCGCCCCTGGGCCACTGCCCCACCCTGAGCGTCCAGCACCACCCACTTGCTGCTGCTGGCCCCGCCATCAATACCCAGCACGTTCACGTTGGAACCCCCTGCGCAAAACGGCGGGTGATCTCGAGGGGGTTGGTGATGGCGGTGCCTATCACCACCGCACTGGCACCCAGCTCAAAGGCCCGCGACACCTCTTCAGGCGACCAGAAACGTCCTTCAGCAACAATCGGCACAGCCACAAGGTTTGCCAGTTGCTTTATCAGGTCAAAGTCCGGTCCCTGGGTTTTGGGCGAATAAGGCGTATAGCCCGCCAGGGTGGTCGCCACGAAGTCTGCACCTATTTCAGCCGCTGCCAAACCTTCTTTCAGGGTAGAAATGTCCGCGCATACCCTCTTGCCCAGTTCACTTTGGATGAGTCCAATCAACTCAGCCAATGATTCCCTGGGCCGTGGCCTTGCCGTTGCATCCAGCGCAATCACATCTGCCCCCGCCTCGGCAACCTGTTTAGCTGCGGCAAAATCGGGGGTGATGTAGACTTCGTAACCCTCTATCCAGTGTTTATGGATGCCGATGATTGGCAGGGTGGTCACCGCTCGAATGGCTCGTACATCCTCGGCCCCATTGGCCCGAATCCCCCTCGCGCCCCCTTGCTCCGCCGCCTGCGCCATCGCGGCCATGAACTGTGACCCTTGCAGCGGGTTGTCGCCCCTGGCCTGACACGACACGATCAGGGAGGGAAAAACCAGCCCTCCACTCCCCTGACCCCTGTCCCCTGTCCCCTGCACCCTCACCCCTTCGTCGCCCCTGCGGTAAGACCCTTGATGAACTGCTCGGACAGAAGTAAGTAGAGCAGAATCAAAGGCATCGCGGCCAGGGTAAGGCCCGCGAAGAGAGGGCCGTAGTCGGTGGCATACTCGCCAAAGAACACGGTCAGACCCTGTGGCACGGTTTTGAGGGTAGGATCCTGCAAAAACACCAGGGGCAGGAGAAAATCGTTCCAGATCGGGATGGCCGTATAGATGGCCACAATCGCTAGCTGGGGCCGCACCAGCGGCAGCATCACTTTCCAGAACACCTGCCACTCACTGGCGCCGTCCATGCGGGCAGCGTTGTCAAGGTCGGAGGGCAGGGCCCGGAAAAAGCCGGTCAGGATGAACACGGCTGCCGGAATCCCCCCTGCCGCATAGACCAGAATCAGTCCGAGGTGTGAGTTAATCAGGCCCATTTCCTTGAGCTGCACGAACAGCGGTACCAGCACCAGCTTGGCCGGGAACATCAATCCAGCCAGGAAGAATACATAAACGGCATCGTTGAAGCGGAACTTGAAGCGTCCCAGCGCATAGCCAGCCATCGCGCTGAAACCCAGAATTAGTACTTGGGCCCCAGCCGTAATCAGGATGGAGTTACGGAAGTAGAGGTCAAACCGCCCCGACTCCCAAACCTGGGCAAAGTTATCCAGACTCCAGGTCTGGGGCAGGGCAAAGGGGGAGGCGTAAATTTCCGGGGTGGGTTTGATGGCAAAAATGAGCATCAAGAGCAGCGGCAAAATCACCCCCAGGGCGTTGAGGATCAGC
>NZ_CALMCQ010000407.1 GCF_937863175.1 uncultured Meiothermus sp.
CCTACGCGAACCGTCACCTTTCCCCCCATCTACATTCCCAGAAGATCCAGCACCAGGGGAGCAGGTCTGACAGGTGTTTGTGATATAAGGATGCTCGAATGATTCGCGGACGCTACGCCCTGGTGGTAGCCCTGCCCAAGGGGCGCAACTTTGCCGATGGCTATACGGCCCTGGCCAAGGCCGGACTGGAACTGCCCGTCGTCGAGAACGAGCGGGCCCTGTTGCACGGCAAAGAAGGCGGCATTGCAATTCTGGAATTACGAAACCGCGACGTGCCCACCTATGTGGATCTGGGCATCGCCGATGTGGGCGTGGTGGGCAACGATGTGCTGCTGGAATCCGGGCGCGATGTGTACGAGCCGGTAGACCTGGGCACCGGCGCGTGCCGCCTCTCGCTGATCCGCCATCCCGAGTCCACCGGCCCCATCCGCCGCATTGCTACCAAGTATGCTAGCTTCACCGCCAAAGTGCTGCGTGAACGTGGGATGGCTGCCGACATCATCGAACTGGCGGGCAATGTAGAACTAGCGGCCATTACCGGGCTGGCCGATGCGGTGGTGGACGTGGTGCAGACCGGGGCCACCCTTAAGGCAGCGGGTCTGGTCGAGACCGAGGTGCTGGCCCACTCCACTGCCCGCTTCATCGTTAACCGCCAGGCCCTCAAGCTCAAGCGGGAGATCCTTCGCCCCCTCATCCGCCAGCTTCGAGAAAACAGCCCGGCCAGACTGAGCTGAGCATGTGCTGTGAGGGTCAGGTGCTGGAACCATCGCTCCTTAGGGTTGGATAGCCGATGAACCTTGAGGTTTTGCGTCGGAGCTTCGTAAGAGCAAGATACCAAACGCCATCAGCCACAGCGCCCACAGGCTGTAGCTGATGGCATTGACGGGGCCTGCCCAGGACACACCAGAGGGCTCGAGCAATCCTGCGGCAATCCCTGCTGCCAAAGCCATGCCCGACCCTCCCAGCCAGCGCCATTGGGGGTGCAAGATGGCCGCTATCAACCCCGTCCAAAGCGCGGTGAACAAATAGCCCAGGTGTTCCCCCAGACCCACCCCTGCGTACTGGTTGAAGCTCACAAAGACCACCTGGATAGCGGCTCGGGTGATTTCGCTGGCGGTGGGGTCGGTGTACTGTTCGGCCAGGGTCGGAACCACAAAAACCCAGCGAGCAAAGCCCATCGCCTGTACCAACCCGGCCAGGATGCCAAAGGTGGTAGCGAGCCTGAGCCCCCGGTGGTGGGCATGGGCCAACTGCTGGTGTACCAGGACTGGCAGAGCCACAAAAGCCAGTGCGGATAGCAGCATGCCATACCACAGGGCGATCAACCCTGCGCCGCCAGCCCGAAACTGCTCGAGCACATAGCCCGCAGGCCTGCGCAGAATGTCTGGGTATTCGAAGCGAAACCCCAACAGGGTGAAGACGGCCATGAATAGAACGGGCGCCAGTATCAACAGCCAGGCCGTGGTTCGGCGAAGGCTGGAAGCCTGGGTGTTGGGCAGCATCAGGACTCCTCCTTTAGATGAGGTTTCAGCACCTGGCGCATCAGACAGACGCCCTGCTGCAGGTGCCTGGACTGGATGCTCTCCCCCCCAAGCTCTACAAAGGGCAGCCAAAAATCGCTGAG
Source organism: uncultured Meiothermus sp. (assembly GCF_937863175.1). Classification (GTDB taxonomy): domain Bacteria; phylum Deinococcota; class Deinococci; order Deinococcales; family Thermaceae; genus Meiothermus. Next base: position 1,625 of record NZ_CALMCQ010000407.1, read on the forward strand.
TATCCAGCAAATCTGGGTCAGTTGGTGGAGGTTCTTTGCCTCGGTGGGCTGGAGGATTCCTGCCACGACAAAACCTTTAAACAGTTCTTTGAAACCCTCGAACCCCCGCTTGCGCACCTTCTGGTACTGTGAGGCCAGCAAGGGGTCTTTGGGGAGCAGGGCCATCCACTCGCGGTAGAAAAAGCGATACCGCCACATCACCTCATAGTTGGTCTGGACGAGGCGCTCGAGGTCGCTCAGGGTAAGCGGGTGTTCAACTCCAGGGCTAAACACCTCATCCCAGGTTGTGTCCAGCCGGGCGAAGAGGCCGCGAATAATCTCCTCTTTGTTCTTGAAGTGATAGTAGAGGTTGCCGGGGCTGATTTGCATGGCCTCTGCGATGTGGTTGGTGGTTACGGCATGGCTGCCCTGTTGGTTGAAAAGCTCGAGTGCCGTGTCCAGGATTCGGGTTTTGGTGTTCATCTTGCCCTTACTAGAGTATTTACTCTAAAAACCAGAATAGAGTAAATGCTCTAAAATATCAAGTGCGGGTTGCGACCCCCCTCCCCAGGGTGGGTAGAATCTCACTATGAGCTACCGCAGACTTGGAAAATCCGGCCTCTTTGTTCACCCCATCGCCCTGGGCACCATGCAGTTCGGTTGGACTGCCGATGAACCGACGGCCTTCGCCATCATGGATGCTTTTGTGGAAGCCGGGGGCAACCTGATTGATACCGCCGACATCTACACCACCTGGACGGCGGGTAACCCCGGTGGGGTCTCAGAAGAAATTATCGGGCGCTGGATCAAGAGCCGGGGGAACCGCCATCGGGTCGCCGTTGCCACCAAAGTGCGCGGCCCAATGGGGCCGGGCGGTTCGGAAGGGCGCAATCACCCCTTGCAGCGCGAGGGGCTGTCGCGGGCCTGGATCATGCGGGCCGTCGAAGATAGTCTGCGCCGCTTGCAGGTGGACTATATTGACCTCTACCAGGTGCACTGGGTGGATCACCAGGTTCCCATCGAAGAAACCCTCTCGGCCCTGACCGACCTGGTACGCAAAGGCTATGTGCGCTATGTCGGCTGCTCCAACTTCTCGGCCTGGCGCCTGATGCAGGCCCTGTGGGCTTCCGACAAACATGACTTTGAAAGCTTTGTCTCGATTCAGCCCGAGTACAGCATCGCCATGCCCACCCGAATGAACTTCGAGCGGGAACTCGCACGGGTTTGCGAAACCTACGGCATCGGCGTAATTCCCTACAGCCCCCTGGCGGGCGGCTTTCTGACCGGCAAATACCGCCGCGACCAGCCCCTGCCCGAAAGCGTGCGGGCGCAGGGGATTGCCAGCGGACGCTTTAGCGAGCAGAACTGGAACATCCTGGACAAAATACTGGAGATTGCCCAGCAGCGGGGGGTGCCTCCGGCCCAGGTCTCGCTAGCCTGGCACCTGTCGCGTCCTTTCATGACCGCACCCATTATTGGGGCCAACACGGTGCAACAACTGCAAGACCTGATGCCCGCCGTAGACCTGCAACTGAGCACAGACCAGATCGCTACCCTCAACGAGGTGTCCAGTTGGCCCCTTTCGCGCACCGAGCGAGAGATTTGATTGACCCGAAAAGCCATCTTCCCCTCAGAAATCTTCGTTCCACTCAAGAGCCAGCGGTTCGGTAACTTAGATTTTTTGCCGATGCGCGCCCACCAGGGATGCCGCCGGATCCAGGTCTCGGGCCGGACTGGGGCCGGTGGGGTTGATGAGGGTATTGTATATAGCCATGTGGTTCGAAGCCCTCGCCCGTCTGGATGACCGCAGTGTCGCGACGGTAGCTCTGTTGTGGGGGGCCGATCCCGCCTCGCTCGAGCTGGTCAACCATGGCATCAACGTGGTGTATCGCGGCAAAGCCCATGATCGGGCGATCTATCTGCGCTTTACCCACTTGGCTCTGCGCGACCAGGAACATCTAGCCTTGCCGGTTGACTTCTTGTGCCATGCGGCTGCCTGTGGCGCACCGGTCTGCACGCCGTTAAAGTCGGTTAACAGCCGCTTTATCGAAGAGGTTTGGCAGGGAGAAGATTTATTTCTGGCAACCGCAATTCTGGGGGTTCCCGGCCAGCCGATTGACCCTGCCCAGGCGCATGCAGCTTTGTTGCACGAATGGGGCTACGCTTTGGGTTTGTTGCATACGGCCGCCGAGACCTACGTGCAGAGGCTCGGTACGGTCTCCCACCACTGGGAGAGGCAGTGGGCCCACATTCGACCCTATCTGGAGTCCGATGCCACCCTACTTGCGGAATACCAGGCCATCACCGCCTGGACCAAGACCTTACCGATCGTTGACTTCGGACTCTGCCACGCCGACTTTCGTGCGGCCAACTGCTTGTGGGACGGCGAGCGGGTCTGGATCATAGATTTTGACGAACCGACCTACTGTTGGTTTGCCTACGATATGGCCCGGGCCCTGATGGAATTCTCCGACCTCGAGCTGGAGGAGCGCCGGCGGAAGATGGAGTGGCTTTTGAAAGGTTACGGTACAGCCCGGCCCTTCAACCCCGACCCGGTGCTGGAGATGGGCTGGTTTGTGCGAATGCGAACCTTGTTGATGTATGCCTGGGGTTTTGAGGATGGCGCCGGCACCAATAAGCTGGCCAGCGGCATGGGCTCAGGCCACTACCTCGAGCGCATTCGGAACCCGCTGGTCTGGTAAGCCAGCAGACCGGGCCGATAGATGGGTGTGGTACGTATAGAAACACGGGAGGTTCGCTATGAAGCACTGGGTTTTGATGGCAGGTATAGCGCTGGCGGTATGGGCGGGCGCGCAGGGCTTGAGTGGCATCCCGGCGGCCTACGCGGGCTTTGCAAAGTGGGAGAAGGTGGTGGGCCAGAACCTGCCCACCAGCGGCCCCCACGCGGGCCAGGGTAAGGCGGTCTATGCCAACCCAGCGGCGGCTAAGGATTGGAAGTCGGGCAAGGCCCTGCCGGTGGGGAGCATCGTGGTCAAGACCGCTGGCCCCGCGGGTGCTCCCACCCTGATCGCCACCATGGAGAAGCGCCGGGCAGGCTGGTACTACGAGGAGTACTTCCCCGAGGGCGGGCGTTACGTACTCAAGTTCGGCGGCCCCAGCGGACAGCAGCTTTGCGTGGGCTGCCACACTGGGGCGCAGGCCAGGGACTTCCTGTTCACCCGGCCCTGAGCGACTGGTCGAGGATCACGAACAGTACAGCAAAATCTTCCCCACACTCCGGCGGCTTTCCAGCAGAGCGTGGGCTTTGGGGGCTTCTTCCAGCTTGAACCTGGCCCTAATCTCGAGTTTGGCCTGGCCGGACAGCAACATCTCAAGCACTGCCTCGATGATGGGTCGCAGCGCCTCCGGGCGTGAGCGCCGGTACTGCCCGCTGCTGTAGCCCACCACCGCCTTGGTCTGGCGGTGCAGCGGCTTGGTATCGAACCTCCCGGCCTGCCCGCCCGCGTGCCCGTAGACCACCAGCCGCCCGAACGGGGCCAGGCACTTCATCCCCTGGTCGAAGATTTCGCCCGAGATCGAGTCCAGAATCAGGTCGGCCCCAAGGTTGTTGGTCAGCTTCAGAGTCCTCTCTGCGAAGCCATCGTAGGTCAGAACCTCGTCCGCCCCCAGGCTGCGCACAAAACCGGCTTTGGCTTCACTGCCGACGGTTCCGATGATTTTTCCCGCACCCATGGCCTGCGCCATCTGCACCGCGGTGCTGCCGACCCCACCGGCCGCTCTGTGCACCAGCACCGTCTCGCCTTTTTGCAGCCGTCCGGCCCAGGTGAGGATGTTGTAAGCCGTGACCAGTACGGTCAGGCCCGAGACCGCCTCATTGGAGAGGGTATCGGGAACCGGGTAGGCCAGCGCGGCCCTGGCAACTACTTTTTCGGCATAAGCGCCCCCGGTCGGAAATACCGCAACCCGCTGCCCAATCTTCAAATTATCTACGCCTTCACCCAGGGCCTCAATCACACCCACCGCGTCCAGGCCAGGAATAAAGGGGGTTTGCGAACCCGCATCGTAACCCCCCCGTCGGGCCTCGAGGTCGGCATAGTTGAGGCTGGTGAGGATGGTACGCACCAGGATTTCGCCCGCGCTGGGACTGGGATCGGGGATGTCCCTGTACAGCAGGTTTTCCGGCGGGCCGTTCTGCTCGACGACGATGGCTTTCATTTAGCAAGAGCTTAAGGCACCCGGCAGTACCAGATGTGACCCCGGAACTGCATCTGCTCGAAGGGTTGGCGGAAAAAAGGTCGCAGCGAGTCCCGGAGCCAGTCGTAAACGGCCTCGGCAGTCTGCGAACCCTGCTCGACCCGCACGATCACGTTGGACTGGGTCAGCAAGTAGCGCACCAGTTGCTCCAGGCTCATCGGGATGGTGTGGCTGAAAACTTCGGTTTCGTGCAGCCAGCCCGTCTGTTGCAGCCGTTGCTGGGAGACACTCACACTCTGGCGGGGTGGGTTGGGATAGTGCTGCAGGTAGATCTGGTTGTTCCACTCGGCAAAATCGGGGTTGCCCTGCATAGCCCCGGCGAAGCCGTGCCCGTAGATCAACAGGGGCGCACCCTTTTTGAGTAGTCTGGCAGCCTCCCGCAAAAACCTGGGCTGATCGAACCAGTGAAAAGCCATGCAGGAGGTGATCAGGTCGAAGCGGTGGCTGGCAAAGGGCAGTTTCTCGGCGGGAGCCTGCACAAATTGAATACGCGGGCTTTGTTCGGTTTGGGCGAGCATTTCTGGCGAAATATCGGTTCCGATGGCCTGATCGGCAATCAGAAGCAGGGCCCTGGTGGACATCCCGGTGCCGCAGCCCACATCCAGCGCTCGGGCAAAAGGGATTCGCTTTAGCCAATGGGCGGCTACTTTCTCCATCACCAGGGGGTGAAAATAAGGCCGGGCCATGGCATAACGTTCGGCGGCAGTGCGGTAGGCAAAGTAATTCATCTTGTCTAGCATAGGAAAAGTGGTTCCAGGGTGTTGGGTTTGGGAAGTGGACTAGCTACACCCCTTACAATCAGTGGTCGTGACCCCCGAACGCCTCGCCAAGATTCGCTCGGTACTGGACAAGCGTCAGCCCGACCTGACCGTCTTGATGGAGCGGGTACACAAGCCCCACAATTTCTCGGCCATCCTGCGCTCCTGCGACGCGGTGGGGGTGCTGGAAGCCCACGCCATCCCGGCCCGGTACGGGATTCCCGAATTGGCAGACGACGGGTCAGCCCTGAGCAAGCTAAGCCTGCGCGGCAAGACCTTTAACGAGACATCGGGTTCGGCGTCGAAATGGGTAGGTTTGCGGGTGCATGACCAGACCCTAACCGCCCTGGCCCATTTGAAAGCGCAGGGGTTTCAGGTTTTGGCGGCGCATTTCTCCGAGCGGGCGGTGGATTACCGACAGGTGGACTACACCCGGCCCGCCTGTATTTTGCTGGGTACCGAGAAGTGGGGGGTCTCGCCGGAAGCTGCCGAGCGGTCGGATGCGCACATCCTGATTCCCATGATGGGCATGGTGCAGAGCCTGAATGTCTCGGTGGCGGCAGCGGTTATCTTGTTCGAAGCCCAACGGCAGCGCCTGCAGGCAGGGTTGTATGACCAGCCGCGTTTGCCCCCTGGACTCTATGAAGAGGTGCTGGAGAACTGGTTGTTGCGGCACGCTCGAGGGGGCCATTAAGCCTTAGCACAGGCCAAATGACACATCGTTTACACAACCCAGGG
>NZ_CALMCQ010000408.1 GCF_937863175.1 uncultured Meiothermus sp.
TTCTCCGGCAAAGTACACCGCCCCCGAACTGGGCTCGAGGCGCTTCAGGATCAGGTTGAGCAGGCTGGACTTACCCGCACCCGAGTGCCCGACCAGAAACACAAACTCGCCTTTCTTGACTTCCAGGTTCAGATCAAACAGGGCTTTGGTCTGGGTGCGGGCGTACTCGAGCGTCACCCGGTGGAAGTGAATCATCGGTATCCAGGGTACAACAAGACCTGGGGGAGCATAAGTATCTCCACATTAGAATTTTCAGGAGGAGGGCTGCGGGGGTGCACCCTCCCGCGTCAAGGTCAGGTGGGGCCACTGCACGTCGTTAACCTGGGTTGCATCAGGCTTCCGGCTCATCCCTCAAGTCTTCATAACACCCGCTAGACCGCTTATGCTGAGACCATATCGCAACCCGCGATTTGCTGCTGCACCGATCCCGGCTTCGGCCTCGAGCCTTCGGCTTTGGGCTGACCCTCATTGTCCGCCAGTGAACACTCCGCTCTCATTCATTGCCGCTACACTATTAACTTAGGTGAACGAAAAGATGAAGCGGAGAGCCTGGATATTCGTGGTGGGTGGCATACTGGCCGCACTGGTGTATGCCCAGTTGGCAGGGGGAGGCGCCGAGGCTTTTGCCCGCAACCCCACCGGACAAGCCCTGATGCAGACCTTTCAACTGATCCAGAGCCAGTACCTGTCACGGCTGGAAAGCGACCAGCTCAACCGGGTGCTGGAAGGAGGAATCCGGGGTATGCTGGGCGCCCTGGACGACGAGTTTACCAGCTACTCGCCCCCCCAGCGGGCCAACCTGCGCCATCAGGACATTCAAGGGGAGTTTTTTGGCATCGGAGCTACCCTCGCACCCAACGAAAATGGGGGCGGGGCCCGGGTGCAAGGCGTCATTCGCGGTCTGCCGGCGTTCAATGCGGGCGTCAAGGCCGGCGATGTGATCGTAGAGGTCAATGCCGAAGACGTGACCAGACTTGATGTCAACGAAATTGTCGCCAAAATTCGCGGACCACAGAATACCCGGGTGACCATCGGGGTTCGCCGCGATGGAACCAACGCCATCATGCGCTTCGAGATGATCCGCCAGCGGGTGCAGATTGTATCGGTCTCTACCACCGTGCTGCCGGGAAATGTGGGCTACGTGGCCCTCGAGACCTTTGGCAATGTGCGGGTAATCGAACAACTTAACGCCGCACTAAATCAGATGCGGCAGCGGGGCGTGCAAAAGCTGGTCTTCGATCTGCGCGATAATGGGGGTGGCCTGCTCGATCAGGGCTGCCAGGTAGCGCGGGCCTTCATCCGCGAAGGCCCCCTGGTGTTTACCCGTACCCGCACCGAAACCCGGCTCTACTGCGAGGCCAACGGACAGGTTGCCTGGCCCGGCCCCATGGTGGTCTTGATTAACGGCAATTCGGCCTCGGCCTCGGAAATTGTGGCCGGGGCTATGCAGGACACCGGTCGGGCCAGGGTCATTGGCGAAACTTCCTTTGGCAAAGGCGTTGGACAGAACGTGATTGACCTGGCCAATGGCGGCGACCTGACGCTGGTGACCTTTGAATGGCTCACCCCCAAGCGCCGGGGCATCAACCAGCAGGGCATAAAGCCCGACATCGAGGTCAAAGACACCCGCTTTGAAGTGCCGGTATCCTTCGAGGGCACTGGGGCCAAACCTGGTGAAAACGTAACCATCACCATCGGCGGCCAGAGCTTTACCACCAGGGCCGATGCCCAGGGCAAGTACAGCTTCAGCCAGCCCCGCCCTGCCATCACCTTGCCTGCCGAGCGCGGTCAGGCCGAAGTAGACTTGACCAGGGACGCCATCCTGCGCCGGGCATTGGAAGAGCTCCGATAACCTTTGCGTTTGTGGCGGTTCAATAACCTGAGGTTTATACCGATGCAGGCCCAGCAAGTATGTCGCAGGTCTCGGGTCGCAGTTCAGAAGCGATCAGCTATGGGCTATTAGCTATCAGCTAACGACCTGTGACTTGCGACTTTCGGCCTTCGACTTGTTCCCTTTTGCACCCTTGCCTTTCGCTTTCGGCCTTAGGCTTTACTTGTGGCGATGATCTTGCTCGAAGACCTCAGCAAGCGGTACGGCAAATTTGTGGCCCTGGATGGCCTGAACCTCGAGGTTCGGCCCGGCGAGACCCTGGCCCTCCTGGGCCCAAACGGCGCTGGCAAGAGCACCACCATCAAGGCTCTGGTGGGGTTGCTGCGGCCCAGCCGGGGCCGGGCGCTGGTGAACGGGGTGGATGTCTGGAAAGACCCGGTGCGGGCCAAGGCCCAGTTTGGCTATGTGCCGGATCGGCCCTACCTGTACGGTAAACTTTCCGGGCTCGAGCTGCTGCGTTTTGCCTCCGGGGTGTACCAGCTCACCCGAATAAAAGCGGAGGCCCGCATCGAAGAGCTACTGGTGCAGTTTCGCCTGGATCGCTTTGCTTCTTCTCTGATCGAAACCTACTCGCACGGAATGCGCCAGAAGCTCTCGCTGGCGATGAGCCTTCTGCACGCCCCACAAGCGCTTATTCTGGATGAACCAATGGTGGGTCTCGACCCCCACGCGACCCGGCTGGTCAAGGACTTGCTGCACGACTATTCCAAGGATGGGCGGGCAGTGCTATACGCCACCCACCAGCTACACCTGGCCGAACAGGTCGCCGATCGGGTGGCCCTGGTGCACCGGGGCTCCTTGCTGGCGCTGGGTTCTCCCAAAGAGCTGCTTAACCAACACGGCTCCGCCGATCTGGAGGAGTTTTTCCTGCGCCTCACCGAGGACGCCAATGAACCCGAACCCGTCCTGGCCTAGGATACAGCTCTCTGTGGCTCCACTGCCTGTTTCTCGCTGCCTACAGCCCGGCAAATATTCAGGCCCCGTGGGCAAAACCGTGCGGTTCGTCCGATGCTCAAGTGGGCGCTGCTCAGGGTAACTCGTGGACTGATCTGGCGGGAGTAGACGCACCCTTCACGAAACCGGAGCGACCCTGAGGCGGTTTTCAAAGCAACCGGGGATGCCATCAATTTGAAAACCGCTCTAGGGCAGCGAACCGATCCCAGGGAAGTTTTCGGTCGCCGATACCCCGGGGTATTTCCCGAAACCCCCCTGGACACCGCGCTACCGACTCTGCATTTCTACTTTGATAACATAAGCGCCCTAAAGTATTACTTACATAGCATACCCGAGGCTCGGCGTATGCCTGCTCCTTCCGGGAACAAACGGTAGTGCGCAAGACCCGGTTTTTGACGCAGGAGAGCAGCAAAACCCTTTTGTACGGGTGCACTAACCAACCGTTACGGCTGATGTGGGCTGGTAGGAAAAGTTATAATCGCGTCCGAGGCTACAGATGCGGGGGCGTAACGTTTTTCTACTGGTTCTGGTGGTGGCAATGATGGTTTTCGCCTGGCGTAACTGGGCGGTTTTTAGCGAGAACCGAACGCTTTCGCTGATTTTTACCCAGGTGTCCGCGCCCTTTGGCATCGTGATGCTGATCATCATGGCGGTGCTGGTGGTGGTCTATTTCATGTACACGGTGGGGCTCGAGGCCGCAGCCCTGCTCGAGGTCAAAAGATATGCCCGCGAGCTGCTCTCCGCCCGAAAACTGGCCGATGAGGCCGAGGCCAGCCGCTTCTCGGAGTTGAAAAAGTGGCTCGAGGGCGAACTGGTTCCTATCAAGGCCCAGAGCCCGGCGGGGCTCGAGGCCAGGCTCAAAGAGGTGATGGAGCGCATTGACCGGGTAGAGCACGAACTGCGTGAGGATATCGAGAAGGCCGGCAATACCCTGGCTGCCTACATCGGCGAACTCGAGGATCAGCTTACCGGCCAGGATAAGCACCCCCCTCGGCCCTAGCGGGCGACCCGGCCCCGACTGCCACGCGTTGAGCAAATGGGGCAAACCCGCTAGACTAGCCTGGGTTCTGGTTCTGTCGGAATCACCAGTATGCTGCGTGGGGGCCGTTAGCTCAGTTGGTCAGAGCAAGCGACTCATAATCGCCAGGTCGCGGGTTCAAGTCCTGCACGGCCCACCAAATTCCAAAATTGGTCAAGTCGCTTGCGCTGGCCTGACGCGCCCAGCCTGTCGAGGTGTATCTGGAGCTGTACTGTCGCTCTCCGGATGGCGAGGACGTTGATAGCCGATCGCCAGGGTCTAAAACGCTACAGCGGGCGATCTGGAGAGTTTTTTGACGACATCAGAAAAAGCCATTACGAACCGCCCAAAGACCATAGACCGGCGCCCAGTGCACAGCTCGCCAACTTACAGACTCAAATCAATCCACCCACCACACCACAGGCTTTTTTCTTTATGCTCATTGGGTGCAACGGGTCATCGCCAAGGCCGGCAAAGACAAGAAGGTACGCAACTTTTATCCAGGGCTTTTCGCCGATGAGCTGGAAGAAGCCCCCAGCGAAACCGGCATAGTCAAGGTATACACCCAGGACAAACACTTCCTGGGTATAGGCTACTATGACCCCAAAAGCCGTGTTGCAGTGCGGGTCTACCGCTTTGACGACGGGCCCCTGGACAAGAAATTCTTCCTGCAACGCTTCGGGCGGGCCAGGGAAAAACGGGCCAAGCTAGACCCGTTTCACCGGCTGTTACACGCCGAAGCCGATGGGCTGCCAGGGCTGGTGGTGGATCGCTTCGGTGGGGTACTGGTGGTGCAGGTGCGCAACCGGGCCATGGAGGCCCTGCGGGAAACCTGGCTGCCGGCTCTTATCGAGGCTGCCCAGCCGGTAGGCATCTACGAACGTTCTGATATGGATAGCCGTCGGCAGGAGGGGCTGCCAGAGAAGGTGGGGGCCATCTATGGCAAGGTGCCGCAGGTGCTGGAAGTGCAGGAGGACGGGCTGGTCTTTTCCATACCGCTAGATCTAGCGCAAAAAACCGGCTACTACCTCGACCAGCGCGAGAACCGCCGGCTACTCGAGCAGATGGCCCAACCAGGCCAGCGGGTGCTGGACGTGTACAGCTATGTGGGAGGGTTTGCCCTGCGGGCGGCGCGCAAAGGGGCCTATGCGATGGCGGTAGACAAAGACCTGGACGCGCTGGGGGTGCTGGATCGCACGGCTTCCCGCCTGGGTCTAAGGGTGGATATTCGACAGGGAGATGCTGTCGAAGTGCTGGAAAGGCTGGCCTGGAGCAAAACCCCCCCTTTCCAGCAGGTGTTGCTCGACCCCCCCGCCCTGGTCAAGAAGCCCGACGAGCTGCCCAGGGTCAAGCGGCTGCTGGTGGATTTACTGCGGCCCGCCCTCCGGCTCCTGGCCCCTGAAGGGTGGTTGTGGCTCTCGAGCTGTGCCTACTACCTGGGGGTGGACGAGCTGCTCGAGGTAACCCGCCGGGCCGCAGCCGATGAAGGCCGTCGGCTACGGGTTCATGCCATCCGCTACAACCCCTCCGACCACCCCTGGAGCCTGCATGTGCCGGAGTCGCTTTACCTCAAAACCGCTATTTTTCAGGACGATCCGCTGTAGAAAGGCGCTTTGTTGGCACGGAGGGGCGCGGTTGTCAAAACCTGCGGGCCGCTTATGCTGGTAGGGTGCAGGGAGCAGGTTTGCCTATCCGCGATAGCATCCACATCAGCGTGGAGGTGGTCTATGCCGAAGGGCATTCGAGGCCGGGGCAGCATGTGTTTGTCTACTTCATCACCCTGGAAAACCGGGGCCACGAGACGGTGCAACTGTTGAGCCGAGAATGGTTCATCCACGATGGCGACGGCAAGGTGGGGCATGTGCAGGGCGAGGGCGTAGTGGGCGAAAAACCTGTCCTGGAGCCAGGGCAAAGCTATCAGTACAACAGCTTTTGCCCCATCGCGCACCCACCGGGTTCGATGCGGGGGTATTACACCTTCCAGAACACGCTGGGCGAACTGTTCCTCATCGAGATTCCGACCTTTGCCCTGAGGCTTCCCCCCCAGGCGTCGCGCACTTTGAATTGAAGGCCGTGCACCCGGTGGCTAGGGGTAACCAGACCAGCCGGTTGCACTTTTTCGCTCCCATCTTTGCCTGTTGACACCCCAGGCAGCCGGGCTGCTAGGCTTGTGGATATGAGTTCGTATCCCTGGCAGATCAAATGGCCTCTCCTGGTTTTATCCCCCGAGTTGCATCTCGAGGACGCCGGCGGGCGCAATCTCCTCACCTTCAAGCAGAAGATTTTCACCCTGCGCGAGGCCACCTCGGTCTTTGCCGACAAAAGCAAAAAGCAGCTACTCTACACCCTCGAGGCCGACCGCGTAATGGGCTTTGGGGCCAGGCACTTCATCAAGGCTGCCGCCGGGCAACCGATCGGCAGCTTTGAAAACGACGGCTGGAACTCGCTGTGGCGCACCCGCTACTTCGTCAAAGATGCCCAGGGCAACGTAATCTACCATGTGCGGGAAGAGAACCCCTGGATCAAGGTTATCGAGGGCATCGCGGGTATTATTGATGAAATTCCGCTGATTGGGTGGGTGGCTGCCGGGGCCATGCTCTACTTTCTCAACCCTACCTATCTGGTAGCCGACTCCTACGGCCACAACCGCTACCGTATCCGCAAGCAGCGTTCCCTCTTCGAGCGGCGGTTTTTACTCGAGCCCATCGAAGCCGTGCCCGAAGAATGGGAAGCCTTTACCCAACTGACCGTCATGCGACTGGTGCAGCTGGAGCGTCACCGGGGTTAGAGCGCTTTTCACCCTGGTTTAGTCAGGTAACCGCAGGAAGAACGGCGTCTGGGTCTACACACTGGCTATCAGCAATGCTTTCTATTCAAAATGCTCGAAGAAGGCCTGGTACTGCACACGGCTAAGCTGTTGGCGCAATTCTTTTGCTATACCAGGGTGTTTGTTCTGGATCAGCCAGGTTACCAGGCTTTCAATGAGAAGGTCGGCTTCCAGGTGGTAAAACTCGCGCCTGAGACGAAATTCCACTAGCCCTGCCCAAAAACCCAGGTGGGTCTCGAGCAGGCCATGAACCAGATTCCAGACCGCCTCGTTGTGTACCGTAGTAGCCGCAGGGAGTTCGCTCGAAGGCCAGGGCTTGATCGGTTGGAGGCTCAGGTTCAGCGTTGCCGGGATGCGCTTTGTCCAGGTAATCAGGGTTTGGCGGGTTGGTTCGAAGCCCGCAGGAAAGCTGGTGCTTAGCTTGATCTCCCCTTCCTGAAAAAGCGTGATGTGCAGGGCGGCCCTGTCTTCGAGGGCCAAGACCCCCGAG
>NZ_CALMCQ010000409.1 GCF_937863175.1 uncultured Meiothermus sp.
GGCCAGGGGCCGAGACGGATACGGTGGGTTCGGTGCCAAAAATATCCTTGAACATCACTGAAACAGCATAAGGCGTGAGGGGCGCAGGACATGGGGTATCAGATATAGGCAAACCCCCTTTTGCCCTGGGGAGAAGGTTTTTTTGCATCCGGGGAAACTGTCGGTGCTATTAATCAAGAGTTGACCCGTGGACGCGGGGGTTGTGAATGCAGAGCCTCCACCGCATCTGCTGCCGCCGCCGCACCGCCTGCCTTGCGAAAAGCCTCAGCGAGCCGCTGCGCCCCAGCCTTCATCTGCATGGCCCCTTGCACCACCTGCTGCAGCCGATCAGGTCGGAGTTTTCCTTTTTGCAGGCTCACACCTCCGCCCGCTACCTGGAGATGGCGTGCAACCTCCATCTGATCTCGCCCAAATGGCACCACTACCGGCGGTACGCCCGCCGCAAGTGCCTTCTGGGTGATACCCATGCCGCCGTGGCAGACCACACAAGCGGCTCTTTCCAGCAGCGGCCCGTGTGGTAGAAAGCGCTCTATACGTGCGTTGGGTGGAGCTTTAAAGGAGGTGGGGTCAATGCTGGCGGTGGTGACAACCACAAACAACTCCTCATCAGCCAAACCCTGCAAGGCGGCCTCGATGATTTTCCTGTCGTTCTGGAACTCGCTTGAACAGGTAACCAGCACTAGCGGCTTGTCAACGTTTTTGAGCCATTCTGGGGCGGGGACGGACGGATCCCAGAGACCTGGGCCGACCATCCGTACCGAGGAGTGCCAGTCTGAGCGGGGGTACTCGAAGGGCTCGGCAGTGAGGTAGAGCAACAGTGGGGCTCGCAAATAGATTTCGATGGCAGCTTTCAGCACAGGAGCCCCGAGGCTTGAACGGGCCGCATTAAGTGCAGGGAGAGCACGGTTGTATTCGCGCATGATGATGAAGCGTAGCAAGTGGTCGCGAACGCGGCCCAACGGCCCCTGGGCGGGGGGTAGGCCCAACCCAAACGGCGGCGCGTCGCGCGAGGGTACGGGCAGAAAGTATGGGCACCAGGTGGCCCAGGGTAAACCAGCAGTCTCAGCAGCCGAGATGGCCCCCCAGGCGTTGATGTCTACCAGCAGGCCGTCGGGCTGGTGCTTGTGAATGGCTCCCAATAAAGCAGGGCCGTCGTGGCGGGCGCGGTCGATAAAAGTTTGCATGGTTGCCCGGAGTGCACCGAGGGGGGAATTGGCTTGCCAGTCGTCCAGGGTGCGATCTTCCACGGCTGAGTTAAGCGGGAAGGCTGCAAAGCCGAGCCCATGCAGCCGATCAACCTCGCTGGCCAGGGTGTAGACCACTAGCTGGTGGCCCCGCCGCTGCAATTCCAGAAGCGTGGGCAGTATAGGGTAAAGGTGCCCCTTTGCTGGAGAAGTGTAAGCCAGATATCGTCCCATAGCGCCCTCCCTTACAAAGCCGTGATGAGTTCCAACAGTGCTCGAGCGATTTCCTTGCGGGTCAAACCCAGATCGTGTCGCAAAATCTTCCAGGTATACACGTCGCAGATCACCACGAGCTGGGCTACCCGGCGGGCGCGGGCGGGCTTGTCGGGCGGCAGCAGTGGGGCGAAAGTGACCTCCACCCAGCTGCGGTGAAGCACCCGCCCGGGATCGGTGACGGCACGGATGGCGGGGACACGGTGTTCTTGAGCCAGCAAACGTAGGATGCGGTCGCCCCAGAGCTCGTAGTGGTCGAGGAGGTTTTCTACAGCTCCCCTGGCATCTCCTGGGGTGGCAGCATAGCGTTGTTGGAGTACGGTTTTGCGGGCATGCTGGGCTGTGGCCTCGATCAGTTGTTCCTTGCTCCCAAATTTGCGAAACAAAGTGGGGACGGTAACTTTGGCCTGGTTGGCAATATCCTCGAGGGTTATGTCCTCGTAGTCGCGGGTGGTGAAGAGCTCTAGAGTGGCCTCGAGGATGCGTTGCCGGGTTGCCTGTGTGGCTGCGGCGCGGGCAGTCATGCGGTAGGTTCGTCTGGTTTTGGTGCCAGGCCTTTCCATTTCGTGTTATTTAACGCTAACATGAAAGTTGGCTACTGTAAAGT
>NZ_CALMCQ010000410.1 GCF_937863175.1 uncultured Meiothermus sp.
GGGTGGAGTCCAGCCCCCGGCCCACGTAGAGGGCCTGGCCCGGCCATAGCCATACCACGGAAGGGGGATCGGGGGGAGGGGGCATAGGTTCGAGGCTGGAGTCGGAATCGGCCCGAGGGACTCCACTACAACGACCAGTACACCACCGTGTCGTACAGACCCGCCGCCAGCAAGACCGCGCCCGACGCACCGCGCAGCACCCGCCCGCCCCGGCCCAGCCCGCCCAGCACCTGACCCCTGGGGCGACCTTGCTCGAGCAGGGCCAGCATCAGTATGACTGGCAGCGCCGTGCCCAGCGCAAACAGTGCGGGGAAGGCGAAACCCAACCCGGAGGCTGCCGCTGTGGGCAGCATCAACCCGAAGAACAGGGTGAACATGGTCGGGCAGAAGGCCAGCCCGAACGACACGCCCAACAGAGCCGAACCCGTATCGCCCCCCAGAGCGCGGCCCCAGTGGCCCAGGCGCTGGGCGCTGAGGGAGGGCAGCGGTAGGCGAATCCAGCCCAAAAGCACGAAGCCCATCACCAGCATCAGCGGCCCCAGCGCCTTGCGGACGGGGGCGAAGACCTCGCCGGGCGAGACCAGGCCGTTGAACAGCACTGCCGCCGCCCCGGCCAGCCCTAGGTACACCACCGACTTGCCCAGCACGAACCAGGCCAGCCGTCGCCAGGCCGTGAAGGGCGCGGCCTCCCTGGAAAGCCAGGACAGGGCCGCCGCGTTGGTGGAGAGTTGGCAGGGGGCGAGTGACCCCAACACCCCCAGCAGAAAAGCCCCCAGCAAAGGGACGGAGAGCCCCAGCCGGAGCTGGTTTATCGGCTCGGCCAGCCAGGCAAAGGGCTGGCTGGCCAGGCGGTAGAGGTCGGCGGATAGCCAGGAGAGTTGGCTGGAGAACAGCGCCAGCGCCAGAAACAGCCCCAACAAACCGGCCCAGCCCCGGTATGTCCTCATCGCACCGGGTTCTCCGGCCCCCGGCCCCGGTAGGCATCAACGAATGCGGCTGCCGCAGCCGCGTCCCAGCTTTCAAGGCGCAGGGTTTTGTTCCAAGCCGTCAGCTCGACGGTCGGCCCGATGCCCGAACGAGGAACCACCACCACCCCGTCCCACTGGCCGCGAAACTGTCCCGCCCAGGCCCGCAGGGTGTCGAGGGCCTCCCGACCGGGCTGGTCGTAATAGATCACCACGTTGCCGTGCTCCAGGGAGTGCACCAGCCGCTCCCTGGCCTGGGGGCTCTGGTAGAAGCCCGCGTCCACCCACTGCGGGGAGTGGGTGCCGGAGGTCGGAGGGTCGGCGGCGTAGCTCAGGGCCTGGCCCGGCGCGCTGTGCCCGCGCCCCGCGTCGGTGCCGGTCTGCACCTTGGACAGCGCGGCCTGGCCTTGGGGGAGAAGGCCGTTGAAGTTCGAGCCGCTCTGGCGGATTTGCAGCGCTAGGTAGAGTCCCCAGGCCGCGCCAAGGGCCAGCAAGACCCAGAGCACCGTGCCCCACCTCGAGGGCCTTGGCTTGGAGGAGTAGGCCGCCGCCGCGTTTGGGGTTTTGCCGCCTCTACCACGATTTTTTGCCATGTCTTTGCCTCCAACTCCTCCAACCCTCGGCGCTTAGCGCTGCCAGACCCTGCCGCTGCCGTCGAGCCAGACCACGTAGCCCGCCTCGCTGGGGCTGCTGGCCAGCGCCAGCACCGACGAACTCTCCAGCCGCTGCCAGCCACCCTCGCCCCGCACATAGAGGCCCCTGCG
>NZ_CALMCQ010000411.1 GCF_937863175.1 uncultured Meiothermus sp.
CACCAATGAAGTGATCGTGGGGCCAAAAGAAGCCTGCTTGTGGGGCGGCCTGGAAACCCGCGAGACCAACCTGCTGGTCGAACCGCAGGATTTGCCGGAGCGCTTGGAGGTGCAGGTGCGCTACCGCACCAGGCCGGTGTCCGCCAGGGTAGAGGAGATGACCCCAGGTCGAACGGTAATCAGGCTTGATCAACCGCAGTTTGCGGTCACCCCTGGGCAGTCGGCGGTCTTCTATCAGGGCAACCGGCTGCTGGGCGGGGGCTTTATTGCCAGGCCGCTGCACAACGCACGGGAGACCCTGGCCCTCCAGGCGGTATGACGCTCATCTCCACCCTTACCTGCCCCTCTTGCGGCCAGCATGAGACCCTGACCATGCCCACGGATGCCTGTCAGCACTTTTATGTTTGTTCCAGCTGCGGATTCTGGATAAGACCTAGGCCAGGTGATTGCTGTGTGTTCTGCAGCTACGGTGACGTGCCGTGTCCACCCAAGCAGCAAACCGGCTCGAGGCGTAAGTAGCCCTTGGTAGCCACAGAGATCCCATTGTTGTTTCTGCTGGCCTTCGATTTTCGATCCTGAACCTTAAACAGGCATGCTGACTGCGACCCAATCCATTGCGCCAGGGATAGATTTTTGGGTATGGTGCTGTGCAGGAGCACCCGTGTTGTTATTATTCCTGGCCTTTGTTGGAAGCCTGGCCTTGCTGCTGACTGCTGCTCGCCTTTTTACTGGGGCTGCAGAGCGCATTGGGCTGGCCCTGGGAATGTCCACTTTCATGGTTGGCGTGGTGATTGTGGGGGTAGGTACCTCGCTACCGGAGTTGGTTTCTGGGCTGATCTCGGTCAGCCAGGGGGTCTCGGAAATTATGAGTGGCAACGTACTTGGGGCCAACGTTTCCAATTTGCTTTTGATTCTTGGGGTGAGTACGGTTTTTTCGGTATTGCGCCCGGTGTATGTGGGTGAGAACTACATCGCCATTGATCTGCACTTTCTGGTGGGCTCATCCTTCGTGCTGGGTGTGGTGATGTTTGACGGGGTTGTGGGCCGGGTGGAAGGACTCTGTTTGCTGGCTGTCTACGGGGTATATGTGGTTTATTTGCTAAGGGAAGGCAGCAGCGGGCAAAACGGCGAAACAAAGTCACCCATAGCCATGCGCGACTTGCTCATCGTGGTACTTAGTGCGGTGGGGATTTACTTTGGGGCGGATTGGACAGTGAGCAGTCTCCAGGGTCTGGCAACCAGCCTGGGTGTTCCAACGGCCATTGTGGCGGTGACGATTCTGGCGTTGGGCACGACCTTGCCTGAGTTGGTGGTCAGCATCACTGCGGCACGGCAGGGCAAAACCTCCTTAGCGGTGGGCAACATCCTAGGCTCTTGTGTGTTCAATGCACTTGTGGTGGTGGGTGCGGGGGCCGTCTACGGTACGGTTAAGGTGCCTCCCGAACTAACGGGGTTTGCGTTACCTTTTATGGTGGGCTCATCGTTCTTGTTTTATTTGTTGGTGCAGGATCGCCGCATCTCCAACTGGGAGGGTATGCTGTTTTTGGTGATGTACGTGTTGTTTATCCTCGAGGTGAGCGGACTGGCCTGAACCTTGCATGTGGTCGGACTCCGTTCCCGCAGGCGTTCGGGGGCTGGTTCCGGTGCGCCTACGGAGATACCTGGTTGGCAACTTCTACCCGATTGCCCCCGGCCTGTTTGGAAAGGTACATGGCGGTATCGGCCCTCGAGACCAGGTAATCAGGCGTATCCCCAGAAACGGCTGTAGCCAGTCCAAAGCTGGCCGAAACCGGTGGCAGGCTGTCCAGGGGATTCTCGGCCAGTAGCCTCTGGAGCCGTTTACATAGCTGATGGGCTTCCTGAATAGGGGTGTTGGGTAGCAACAGCACAAACTCCTCTCCACCCCATCGTCCCAACAGGTCGCTCTGGCGCAGGTTTTGCTGCAAGACCTGGGCCGTGTGAATTAGCACTCTATCGCCCATCTCGTGCCCATACTGGTCGTTGATCTGCTTAAAGCGGTCGAGATCCAAGAGCACCAGCGAGAGCGGTTGTTCGGTTCTCTGGTTTTGCTCGAGGGCCTGGCGCAGCGCCTCCATGATCGAGCGACGGTTGGCTATGCTGGTAAGGGGATCGGTATGGGCAAGCCCGTAGAGTTTAGCCGCCTCGAGGCGCACCCGCATGGAGTGCTCCTTGGAGAGTACTAGCAGCCGGAACAGCACCAGATAGCTCAACTGCGAGACGTAAAGTTGCACCACCGAGTTCTGGTCGAAGGGAATGGCCCGCAACGCTGAGGGAATCAGGGCCAGCAGGCCCGCCAACACAAAAGCCGAAAAAATCCCCAGCGAAACCAACCAGGCCAGGCGCGGCGCAAACACGAAGTAGGCCATCACGAACACCACCGCTATCCACAGCGAGGAATTCCACAGCCCCTCGCTGCTCAGGGCTAGCAGGTTGTAGTAGATGTTGAGTACCATCAGCAGCGCAGCGCTCCAGAAGACCCCACGCTCAACCGTATGAAAATGCACCCATTTGGGGAGCAACAGCCCGACCCAGCACAGTCCTAGCCAGACCGCCATGATCAGCAAAGAGTATTTCTCGTAAAAAGTTTCCTCGTTGGGGATATCCAGCTGTAGCCAGGCAAAAAGCACGGCCCACACCACCACCGGCAGGATAAAAAAGTAGGCCGTGGCCCGCAGGGGAGCGGTAGAGTCCACGTCATCGAGGATTGGTTGCGGCGGCATAAAGCTTCGCTCTCATTTTGCAACAATTCCGATGTTTCGCAAATTGCCCAAGTGCGCCTACGAAAGCAATGGATCGGTTCGGCTTGGCAAAACCATTTTTTGGGCCTGGGGTTCCATCTTCAGCATAACAAAAACCCCTCTCCCGTGAGCGTAATGCGCCGAGGAGAGGGCTGGGGTGAGGGTTATTCAATCGTCAGCCGCCGACCCGGAGCTCTCCGTACGCTTTTTACTACCGAACAAGCGCCGGAAGAAACTCCAAACCGGATCGTAGTACTCGTCCACCACCCGCTCCTTGAGCGGGATGATGGCGTTGTCGGTGATGTGGATGTGTTCGGGGCAGACCTCGGTGCAGCACTTGGTGATATTGCAGTAACCGATGCCGCCCTCGTTTTTGAGCATCTCGAGGCGGCTGGCGGTATCGAGGGGGTGCATTTCCAGGCTTGCAGTGCGTACCAGGAAGCGCGGCCCAATAAAGCCGGTCTTCTCGTCGTGGTCACGCAGTACGTGACAAACATTCTGGCAGAGGAAGCATTCGATGCACTTCCTGAACTCCTGCACCCGGTCCACGTCCTCCTGCATCATGATCCAGTCGGTGTTGGGGGCCGGGGTGAAGGGCTTGATCTTCTTGTTGGCTTCGTAGTTCCACTTCACATCGGTGGCCAAATCACGGATCAACGGGAAGGTCTTCATGGGCCGCACCGTGATGGGCCTGGAGGTGTCAATGGAGTCCAGGCGGGTCATGCACATCAGGGTGGGCTTACCATTGACCTCGGCCCCGCAGGAGCCGCACTTCCCGGCCTTGCAGTTCCAACGACAAGCCAGGTCTGGGGCCTGCTCGGCCTGGATCTGGTGGATGGCATCCAGCACCACCATCCCTTCCTCAACCGCCACGGTGTAATCTTTCAGCTCACCGCCGCTCTTATCGCCCCGGTATACCTTGAAATTGAGGTTCTGCATTTCAGGCTCCTACCTTGTCGCTGAGTTCTTTGAGGTCTTTGGCTTCGGCTATTTTGCGCCGGTCTTCAGGCATCTCGGGCAGCGAATCGGCTACCACGCGGAGGGTGCCATCGCTGCTGCGCCGGATGATGTGGTTGAGTTTGGCGAAAGTGTTGTCGGGGTCGGGGTAGTCCAGGCGGGCGTGCCCACCCCGGCTCTCCTTACGGGCCTGGGCCGCCAGCACCACCGCCTCGGCAATCTCGACCATCAGTTGGATGTCAATGGCGGTGTGCCAGCCGGGGTTGTAGACGCGGGTTCCGGTGGCGGAGGTGTTTTTGGCGCGTTGCTTGAGGCTGGTCAGAAGATCCAGTTGGGTTTTGAGCTCCCCCTCCTCGCGCATGATGCCAGCGTTCTTTTGCATGGTGGTGCGGAGTTCTTTCATCAGCGCAAAGGGGTTCTCGCCCTGGGGATTGGAAAAGGGCGCGGTGGCCTCGGCGATGTAGGCCCGGATCTGGGCCTCGTCTACCTGGTAGGAGCCACCCTGGGCTGCTGCATACTCTGCCGCGGCCAAGCCAGCCCGGCGACCGAAAACCACCAGATCGGAGAGGGAGTTCCCGCCCAGGCGGTTGGCCCCGTGCAACCCGCCCGCCACCTCGCCCGCAGCATAAAGGCCGGGGACGCTGGTGGCCTGAGAGTCGGGGTCAACGCGGACGCCACCCATCATGTAGTGGCAGGTCGGCCCCACTTCCATGGGTTCTTTGGTGATGTCGAGGTTGGCCAGCTTCATGAACTGGTGGTACATGCTAGGGAGCTTTTTCTTGATGTAGTCGGCCGGACGGCGGCTGGCAATATCGAGGAAGGCTCCGCCGTGCGGGCTGCCCCGCCCCTCGTTGACCTCCCGGCGGATGGCCCTGGCCACCACATCGCGGGTCAGCAGCTCCGGGGGACGGCGGGCTGCGCGGTCACCATTCAGCCACTTTTCGGCCTCTTCCTCGCTCTCGGCAAACTCGCCTTTATAGCGCTCGGGCACGTTGTCGAACATGAAGCGCTTGCCTTCGCGGTTCTTAAGCACCCCGCCCTCGCCGCGCACCCCTTCGGTCACCAAGACCCCCATCACGCCCGGGGGCCAGATCATGCCGGTGGGGTGGAACTGGATAAACTCCATGTCAATCAGGTCAGCCCCGACCATGCTGGCAAGGGCGAAACCGTCGCCGGTGCACTCCCAGGAATTGGAAGTAATTTCGTAGATGCGGCCCAGGCCGCCGGTAGCGAGAATCACCGCCCTGGCCCGGAAGACCAGGAAGTCGCCGGTCTGGCGGTCGAAACCCATGGCCCCGACCACCGCCCCGCCCTGGGTCAGGAGGCGGTAGATGGTGGTCTCCATGTGGGTGCCGATGCCCACCTTCACCGCATGGTCTTGCAGGGTACGGATCAGCTCGAGGCCGGTACGGTCG
>NZ_CALMCQ010000412.1 GCF_937863175.1 uncultured Meiothermus sp.
AGCGCACTTTTTCTGTTCACACGCGTGGGGTCGCAGGTTCAAATCCTACATCGCCCACCAAACCTGGAATCGGGGCCACCGGGCCTCGGTTTTGCTTTGCCTACCCGCCCAGCGCCTTTCTGAGGCCTTCCACCGCCGCTCGCAGGTCGCGCACCTCGGCCTCGAGGGCTTCTACCCGGCTTTCCAGCTCACTCTTCTCCTCCACCCGAACGATGGGGGCTGGAGTTCCAGCCAGCAGGTGGGCATAGCGAACCTCACGTTCGCCGGGCTGACGTTCCAGTTGCGTCGCCAGCGGGTGAGGGGCCAGGCTGATCAGGGTTTGCACCACAGCCAGGGCCTCCTGGAGCGAAGCAAACCTGTGGTTCATGCTCTCGACCCTGGCCCGGATCTCCCCCAGGGTTTGCGGGCCTCGCAGCATCAAAACCGCCATCACGTTGGCCGCGGGGGACTCGAGCTTGAACTCCCGATCGAAAAACTGCCGGTACTTGGGAGCGCGTGCGCCGTGCTCGCGGAACATGCCGCACAGCCGTTTGCGCTGGAGGGAGTCCAGGGCCTCGCGCACCTCTTCCTCGCTCAGGTTGGTGACGGGGTTGCGGTTGTTTTTCTGGTTGGCCCCCAGCCGCACCGCATTCTCGGTCATGGGGTAGTAGTCCGGGGTGGCGTACTGCTTTTCGATCAGGGTGCCCAGTACCCGCACTTCAGCGTCGTTCAAAGGGTTCACAAGCAGGATTTTATCGCATTGGTCAGGCCAATTTTAAGGTGAGCCCCGAGCGCGTCCTTAGAGCGTTACCTGGGCGTTAATTCACTTTTTACCTCGAGGGGCTAGACTCATTCAGCCATGAGCCTGTCTGAAAGCGTTGCCCAGATGGCCGCGATGGGCGATGCCCGCGCCCGCCGGGTGTTGCAACAAACCCGCGAACTCGCCGAGGCAGTGTGCGCCGGTGTGGGCGATCGCCGTTTTCTACAGCCCCTGATGGATGCAGGCCTCAACCACAAACTGGATTTGCGGTTGCTCAAGCAAAGTGCCGAGCAACACCACCTTAACCGTAACCGGCTGGCGGAGTTGCTGGAAAGTTACCGCTGACTCATCCACGGTTTTTTGCCAGCGGAGGTGATGCAGCACCGGCTGGCAGGGTTTATAGACCAGAACTTTTTCGCAATAGACCCTGCCTTCGCCCCGGGCCAGCTCGTCCAGGGTTCGGTCGCGGAGGGTAAAAAGCCATACTCCTTTTCACGGCTGTTGGTCTGGTATTGGAGACCCTGTACCAAATAACCCAGGCCTTGCCCAGTGGATGGGCATACTGGGGAAACCACTTCGGAGCAGTGCAGTGGCCCATTGGGGGAAGTATCTCGAGAGGAGATACCATTCAGGCCCAAACCATTGAAAAGCCACTGCCCGGTCTCTGAAGCTGCCAGGGTCGCGACTCGAGGTGAGCCGTGACCCCTTATCTTTTGGGCGCCACTTATACGTACAGTAGGATGGGCCAGATGAGCCTGGAAGGTTTCCCAGACGAAGCCCTCCTGGCCCTGGCGGCTCGAGGAGAGGAAAGTGCATTGAGCGTCCTGTACGACCGCTATGCCTCCGCCATGCTGGGGTTGGCCTACCGCATGGGTTTTAGCAAAGAAGCCCAGGAAGATGCGGTACAGGAAATCTTTTTGCGCTTATGGAACAAGGCGGCTTCATTTGACCCCAGAAAAGCCAGCGGGCGAAGCTGGATACTGGCGGTCGGACACCACTACTGCGTGGATAGGGTGCGGGCCGAGGCCAGCCGACCCAAGGCCCTAAAGCCGCTGGATAATGACGAAGCCTTTGATGTGCCGGGGGAGGGTTTGGGCGAGGAGAACGCCCTCAACCGGATTCGGCTGCAACGGGCCTTGCAGGTGCTGCTACCCGATGAGCGGGCCATCATCCAGGCCCTGCACTATCAGGGGTATACCTATCCCGAGGCTGCTCTATTGCTGGGCATGCCGCTCGGAACCCTTAAAGCCAAACTTTCCAGGGCCATGATGAAGCTGCGGGAGGTGCTGCGTGAGGCTTGACGAACTGCGCGAGCTGCTGCCTCTCTATGTCCTCCAGGCCCTGCCCGAAAGCGAGTATCGGCGGGTAGAAGAGGGATTGGAGCGGTACCCTGAGCTGTGGGCCGAGTTAAGGGCTTTGCAAGAGACCGCGGCCGATCTGAGCCAGCTGACCACAAAGCAGCCGTCCCCCGAACTCAAGGCCAGAGTGCTGGCCCTGGTGCGGACGACTGACCCCAGGCTGTCCAGTCCCGACCCTCCCACCACTGGCGGGCCGGAGCCTCTCCTGCTGTCCAGGAACTCCCCCCCACGTGCAGCCGTCTGGCCGCGCTGGGTGGCCTCGGCGGTGGTGGTGGCGGTGCTGGGTTTTTTGGGCTGGTGCGGGATGCTGGCCTACCCGTGGGTGGAAGCCTTCACCGATCCACACAGCCAGTTTGTAACGCTGGTGAACGAGAAAAACCAGGCTGTGGGACGCTGCATTTTGCGCAAGGACGGCCTGGCCCTGATCTGGGTTAACCTCCCCCCACCGCCCCCCGGAAAAGCCTACCAGCTCTGGGGGGTGCAGGGGGAGCAACATATCGGGCTGGATACCTTCCGAGGGGGGCTCAAGGTGTTTCGTATGCCCCCCGGCTTCCAGGTCGTGCACATCACCGAGGAACAGGCCGGAGGAAGCCAGTACCCTACCCAGATTCGGGCTTTGCCGATACAGAACTGAAAGGGCTGCTTCTCGCAGCGTTCCTCACCGGGCCTGGGGTAGCTCCCGCTGCACAGCGCAAGCCTTCGCTGGGATCCAGCGCTTGCCCCAGCCACAGACTGCCGGCAAACCCTGCCGAGGCCAGCAAAAAATCTTCTGCGGTGCATATTTTCTCCCCTGGGGGAAAGTGTAAAGACGACGCCCGGGAAGTGCAGGAAGGGTTACGCGATGGGGATTCTTTGAGAAGTCCAGCCCCCAGATTAGAGCACGCTTTACACGGCCTGCTCAACCCACTTTTTCGGCAGGGAAGCGCCGACTGGGGCTAACGTATTCTTCCTGGGCGGCAACCAGTTGAATCTCGCGGGTGTTCAACTGATGGGTGAGCAGCAGCATGTTGTACATGGCCGAGACCGCATTCTCCAGACTGAGCACAACATCACCGGTCTGGAGGTAGTGGCCCAAAAACAAGGCTGCAATGGCATCGCCGGTTCCGTTGCGAGGGGGCTCGAGGGGGATGCGGGGGGTGCGTACCAGCCAGGCACCCTGGTCGGCCACCGCCAGGGTTTCGATGCTGCCCTCGGGGGCTCCCTCGCGCAACATGCTGGTAACCACCACGATGCGAGGGCCACCGGGGTGGATGTGGGTGCGAACGGTCTGGGCGGCTTCCAGCACTTCCCACAGGGTTTTGGCCGAAAGCTCGGTGAGCAGTTCCAGCTCGAACTGGTTGGGGGTAATGATATCGGCCTGGGGCAGCACCTGGTTTTTGATGATTTCGGGAATCTCGGGGCGCACGAACAGACCCCGCCCCTCGTCGCCCATCACCGGATCGCAGCAGAACAGCACCCTGGGGTTAAGCTGGCGTACCCTGGCCAGGGCCGACAGAATCGCCTCGGCGGTGCCTCCGCTGCCCATGTAGCCCGACAGCACCGCGTCGCACTGCCCCAACACCTCACGTTCGGCAATACCTTCCACTATGGCGTTCAGGTGTTCGGGCGGCATCATCATGCCCTTCCACTGCCCGTAGCCGGTGTGGTTGGAGAACTGCACGGTGTGGATGGCCCAGACCTCGAAGCCCATGCGTTGCAGAGGAAAGACAGCGGCGGCGTTGCCGACGTGGCCGTAGGCCACCCAGCTCTGCAGGGAAAGAATGCTGCGGGGCGGTTGCATGGGGGCAGTCTAAAGGAAACAGCTCGAGGGCTACCAGATGCTGGGTAAGCCGAGGCTCATCCGAGGGAGGTTACACATGGGTCTGCAAAGGCGTGCGCCAACGCGGGGGATCGGACTGGAATTTCCGTAGACCTATCGCCCCTCAAGGATTCATGTTCACCCTGTAGACACTTGCCGGCCAGGTCTACCGCGACCCTGCAGGGGATGGTTTTGTGAGCCGTCGTACTCATCGGTCTCCCAGGGTCTCGTGGGCCAGCCGGTAGGTCTGGGCGTGCCCCGCGACGGTCATGTTGGGGTCGCGGTTATAGCCTCCTCCCATCACCACTACCAGCGATGCCCTGGCCTGGTTCACCTGCTCAAACACCCGCTTATCGCGCCGACCTAACCCGTTCAAACTTAGCCCCAACCGGCCAAATCTATCGTTTTGCAGCACATCCACCCCGGCATTGAAAAAAACCAGGTCGGGCTTGTGGGCAAAAGACTTCTCCAGGGCTGGTTCCAGGGCTTGCAGGTACTCGCTATCGCCTGCTCCATCTCCCAGCCCTACGTCCAGGTCGCTCCGCTCCTTTCTAAGCGGGTAGTTGCGTTCGGCGTGTACCGAGAGGGTAAACACCCGATCGTCTTGCTGAAACATGACAGCCGTGCCGTTGCCCTGGTGGGCATCCAGGTCTACGATTAACGCTTTTCCGCTCCAGCCTTCAGCCCGCAGGGAGGCGATCGCCACCGCCACATCGTTGAACAGGCAGTAGCCCTCGGCGCGGTTGGCATAGGCGTGGTGGGTTCCACCGGCCAGGTTGAGACCCAGACCGGTTTCCAGCGCATCCTGCGCAGCGGCCAGGGTGCCTCCCGCAGCGTGCAAAGCCCGCGTCAGCAAGCTATGGGTCCAGGGTAGCCCAACCTGGTGGGCCTCCTGGCGGCTGAGTCCCTGCCACCGAAGCTTTTGCAGGTAACTGAGATCGTGGGCCAGGGCCAGGGTTTCCCAGGCCATGGCGGGGGCAGGTTGTAGGTCTAGTTCGCCTCGAAGCACCTCGGCAACCCCCCCATATTTGTACCTGGGGAAAGGGTGGTAGTCTGGAAGCTCGAGAGCCCAGTGAGCGGTGGAGTAGGCCCGGCGCATTCTCCCCCAAGATGCCACAAAACCCCTCAGCCTTGTGTGGGCTGGCCCGGGGAGGCGCGAATACAGGGGGGTCGTCGAGACCACCCGCCGATAGGGACATTTATCCCCAGCAGGACAGATTTTCCCAGGCCCCCTTTTCCATACCATTTACACAAGTAATTGCTACTCTGACCTTGCTTAGCCTCGAGCCACCCCTGCTCATAAGGTTCCCATTGGAACCTCTCGAGGCTAAGCCTAATTACCTGGCCGTTTATTTCCCTGCGCTCGAGCCAGGCCCAATTTTCCAAACCTCCCGCCGGGAGGGTTTTTTTGCGGTTTTACAGCGTGTCGAGTTGGGCCCGCAGGGCCTGCACCCGTTCTCGCAGGGGTCTGGCCTGGGGGTTTTCCTGCTCGAACTGAAGGATGGCCTGGGGGTGAATGTGATGCTCGTCGGGGTTGCCAAACAGCGAGTTGAGCAGGGTGAATTCTTCCTGTGAACGCAGCGAGGCATCTTCACGGAACATGTTTAGATATGTCCAGGTGAACTGCGGCTCGCCCACCGCCCCACCGAGGTAGGCATCCAGCAGGCGCTTGTAGTTGTCCAGGTTGCTGGCGCCGCCCGACTCTGGGTCTTCGACCTTGACCTCGGCAAGGTGCTGGCTAAACAGGGGCTCGAGGTTCTCGAGGGTGATCTGCCAGTTGTTCAGCTCAAACAGCGGCTGACCGTTACGAAACAGGATGATCTGGGGCGAATGATGCACGATCTGGGTGCGCTCGGCCACCCGGTTGGAGGCCGGGCGATCCTCGACCACCTTGATGATGCCCACCGGGATTTCGGGGCGTTCGCGCAGCATTTTTTCCACGTTGCCCCAGCCCTGCATGGTCTTGTGGCAGGTTCCCGCTTTGAATACCGCTGCGATGGGCTGGCTTTCGATGAACCTATCGGCTTCTTCGGGCGTGGTAATAGCGTACATGCGCTCTCTCATGACTCCGAGTCTAGCGGCAGGGGTGGGATGCAAACGTTAGCCGGGACACTTCCCGCCCATCCCGTCCGGGGGGCGGGTTGTTTGTTGGAATCAACCGACTCCTCGAGGCTCGGCCAGGATAGCCTCGAAGGGTATGGAGGATTATCCTGGTGAAGCTGGTATTAGCCAGTATCGCTTGGAACCAGGGGGCGGCCTTCCAGGGCCGTCGAGAGCACGATGGTGGAGGTAATCCGGGCCACCCCTGGTACGCTCTTGATGCGATAGATGAGAGCTTCCAGGGCTTTGGTGTCGGTGGTGCGCACCTTCAGGAGGAGGTCGGTCTCCCCAGCGATGCTGTGGATCTCCTCGATCTGGTGGAATTGCTCGAGGCCCGGTTGAATCTCCCGCCCGGTGAAGTTGTTGTCCAGCCGAATGGCTACAAACGCGGTTAGCTTGAGACCCAGGGTTTCGGGATCCACCTGAATTGTATAGGCCCTGATCACCCCTTTACGCTCCAGTTTTTTGACCCGATCGTGTACAGCCGCCGGGGAAAGCCCTACCCGGCTGCCAATTTCAGCATAGGAAAGGCGACTTTCTTGTTGTAGCTCGAGCAAAATGGCTTTATCGCGCCCATCTAACTGAACCATATTCGCTATTGTAGCAAATCCCCGAACAACATATAGACAAAAAGGAGTTATGCTGTATATAATTGCTACATTCCGGTGGGTCAGACCCAGGGAATATATCCAGACCCTCAACCTGAGCCGTTCCCTGCTATCCTCCTCGGGGATCCATTTAGCCAACACCCATCCTGGCTCAGGTTGAGCATTAATGGAGGTGAAGATGCCTGCGGAAAACAGCATCCAACCCTATGTGTTCACCCTCGAGCAGCTCGAGGCCCAGCGGGTGCGGGCCGCTAAGCTCTACCTGGAGTTCTTGAGGGTTCCCAGCTTGAGCGCTGGATGGTATGTGCTGGAGGCAGGTGCTGCCGACCCCCAGAACCCCCACAACGAGGACGAAGTGTATGTGGTGTTGCGAGGTAAGGGCAAAATCCGGGTAGGCAGCCAGGTAACCCCGGTGCAGCCCGGCAGCGTGGTGTTTGTGCAGGCTCAGGTAGAGCACAAGTTCTTCGACATTCAGGAGCGGCTGGAAATTCTGGTAATTTTTGGCCCGGCCGAAACATAGAAACCCGGACTCTCTTCCTTTGGCGGGAGGGGGGAGGAGGATGTATGTCCAAGACAGCTTTGCTGTTGATAGATATTCAGAAAGGTCTGGATGATTTCGCTTACTGGGGCGAGCGCAACAACCCTCAGCTCGAGGCCAACGTAGCGCTCCTGCTGGCCCGGTTTCGCACGGCTGGAAAGCCGGTAATTCATGTCAAGCACCACTCGGTTCGCCCCACTTCACCACTGCGCCCCGGCCAGCCGGGCCACGACTTCAAGCCCGAAGCCCGCCCGCTGGTGGGTGAGCCGGTCTTTGGCAAAACGGTGAACAGTGCCTTTATCGGCACCGATCTGGAGTCCTATCTACACCAGCAGGGCATTGGTCGCCTGGTGGTGGCGGGCCTCACCACCGACCACTGTGTCTCCACCACCGTTCGCATGGCTGGCAACCTGGGTTTCGAGGTGTGGCTGGTAGGGGATGCCTGCGCTGCTTTTGCCAGGAAAAGCCTCCAGGGCGAGTGGATTTCTGCCGAGCAGATCCATCGGGTGCATCTGGCCAGCCTGGATGGCGAATTTTGCGCTGTGGTCAGCACCCAGGCGGTGTCGGGCCAGGAGCCCTTGTGAAGGTGATTCAAGCCGGGTTGGAAGACCTGGAGGCGCTGACGGGTTTGTTTGATGACTACCGCCAGTTTTACCACCAGCCAGGCAATTGGGCAGGTGCGAGGCAGTTTCTGCAGGAGCGCCTGGAACGCAACGAGTCGGCAATTTTTCTGGCACGGAAGGAGCTTCAGCCCCTGGGCTTTACCCAGCTCTACCCCAGCTTTTCCTCTACCCGCATGGCCCGCTGGTGGATTCTAAACGACCTCTATGTGACCCCCAAAGCCCGTGGACATGGGGTAGGGGAGGCCTTGTTGGAAGCGGCGGTGGCCTTTGCCCGGATGGGCGGCGCAGCCGGGCTGCAACTGGAAACCGCCCATAGCAACCGGGCAGCCCAGCAGCTCTACGAGCGCTGCGGCTGGCAGGCTGACCTCGAGTATCGCACCTATACCTACCGGCTATGAATCCCTTTACGGCCCCTGGGTATGCCCCCCGCCCCAACTCCCAGGTGCGGGTAGTGGTCTCTCTGTTGGCGCTCTATTTTATCTGGGGCTCGACCTATCTGGCCATCCACTACGCGGTGCAGGGTTTCCCTCCTTTTCTGGGCAGTGCGATTCGCTTCCTGGTGGCAGGCGGCGTACTGTTTGTGTTTTTGCGCTGGCGGGGCATGCCTCCGCCTAAGCTCGGAGAGGGGGGGGGGGC
>NZ_CALMCQ010000413.1 GCF_937863175.1 uncultured Meiothermus sp.
CTATAGGCCGAGCGTCCAACAATCAACTCTGGGGACAACCCGATGACTTTATGCACCGAGGGTGTGATATAGCGAATAATGGCATTTTCGTCCGTCATCAGCACAATGTCCTGGATGGCATCGGTCACCTGGCGCAACAACTTTTCGCTTTTGCGCAGCTGCTCCTCGGCATTGCGGCGGTCTTGAATCGGACGGGCGCCCAGAACCAGCCGTAACGGGTTTCCCCCTGGGTCGTAAATAAAGTCGAGATAGGTCTCGAGCCAGACCCCAAAGCCATCCTTGTGCCGATGCTGGTACTCCAGTCGCAAGGGACGTCTCCCTTCTCGTGCTGCCCGCACCGCCTCCAAGACCCACGGGTGATCTTCAGGGTCAAAAAAGTCTAAGGCACGGCGGCCCAGAAGCTCGTCGGGATCAAACCCCAATGCCTCCTTAACAGACGGGGTGACATACTCGATCTCGCCGCGCAAATCCAGCAGCAATACCACATCGCGCATGGAGTTGGTCAACTCCCGCAAACGCTGTTCGCTCTGGCGCACAGCCTGCTCCGCCTGGTGGCGTGCGGTCACATCGCGGAGACCCACCACCGCCCCCTGATATACCGCATCGGGTGTAAAAAGGAAGTTGATGGAGGCTTCCAGCACCCGTTGGCGCCCATCGGGGTGGTTATAAGAAAACCCGGCCTGTACAAAGTGGTCTGCGGGAGTAGCGGTCAACACCATCTGTTCAAAGATGCGTCCCTGCTCGGGGTCAAGCACCCGGTACGCCGAACGACCTATCAAATCCTCTGGCTTCAGGCCCGCCACCGCGTAAATCGAAGGGGTCACGTACTGAATGATGGCGGTGGTGTCGGTCAACAGCACCACATCCTGCACGGTCTCGGCGATCTGTCGGAGTATTTTCTCGCTATGCAAACGGTCTTCTTCGGCCCGGTCATACGCGGTAATGTCCTGCCCAATGGAGGTCGTTCCCACCACCCGCCCATGTTCATCCCGCAACAAGGAACTATTCCACAAAACCTGGCGCAGCTCGCCCTGCCGGGTCAGGATGCTGTTTTTATACTGGGACACAACTTCAGTTTGGGCCATGGCTTTCGCAAAGCGCTCCCGGGCCCCCTCCTGGGGTGGAATAAACACATCGAACCAGTTCCGCCCGACCACTTGGGGCCATGTCCAGCCGGTCAGCTCGAGTAAAAATCGGTTACAGAAAATAATACGGCCCTCTCTATCGAGCCTCACAACCAGTAAATCCACATCCTCAAAAACTTCTTCAGACTGCTGTTCAGAAAGCTTGAACTTCCGTTCAACAAGGGCAAGCTGCCAGTAAAAAAGTGCTATAAGGGCAACAAACAGCAAAATCACCACCCACAAATACCCGGGATGGGCACGCCAGGATAAGCCTGCGAATAAAGCGGCTACCGGCACAGCCGCCAGCAATACCCCCCGGTAGGCCCGACTGCCCACGCTCACCCTGATTAGTGTAAAACATTGCCCGGATTTACTGCGCCCATAAGACGCCCATCACTCGCCCTTACCCCCCAGACGAGGATCCGGCTGTGCCAGAACAGCCTCGGTTTGCATTTTGCGATACTGCTGCAAGGCAGTCTTGTACTGGGGATATTTGTTACCCAGGATACTCACGGCCAGCAGCGCAGCATTAACGGCTCCAGCACGACCAATTGCCAGGGTTCCAACCGGAATCCCGGCGGGCATTTGCACCATGGACAAGAGTGCGTCCAGGCCCCCCAGGCTTTTTGATTCTACGGGAACCCCCAGCACCGGAAGGCCCGTCTGGGCAGCGGTCATGCCGGGAAGATGGGCTGCACCCCCTGCTCCTGCAATAATCACCTCCAGACCCCTCGGCTCGGCTTGTTCGGCATATTTGAATAGCAGATCGGGCGTACGGTGGGCCGAGACCACCCGCACCTCATGGGGAACCTGGAGCTGTTCCAATATTTGTGCGGCGTGTTGCATGGTTTCCCAGTCAGACCTGGAGCCCATAATGATGCCGATTAAAGGGTAGAGGGGGGTGTTCATTGAAGAGCAGTCTATCGCACCTTTCACCCAGGTTTGGCGCAACATTCCATATCCAGGGTTCGAAACCCGAACTGAACCAGTGTCAAGCCCCAAACCACGAAACCTCAACCAAAAACGCATCAAAAGGCATTTGCCAGGAGTAGGCCGTACGGTAAGATTACAACCTGTACGGGCTTGGTCACGCTCCGATCCGGGAGGGTGAATGGGTTCATGCGATCAACGGAAGGGTAGCATAATTTGACCGAAACACAGCCCGATCTTTCTTGGACAGTTGGCCTAGATTGATTTTCAGGCGTCCCCTGGCGCGAGGAGAAAACATGAGCAAAACACCCATCACGGTTGCTTTTGGCGATGGCATCGGCCCTGAGATCATGCGCGCAGTGCTGCAAATCCTGGAGGCGGGGGGGGCAGCGCTCGAGCCCGAAATCATAGAGATTGGCGAGGGTGTCTACCTGCGCGGCCACACCAGCGGCATCGAGGACAGCGCCTGGGAAAGCCTGCGACGAACCAGAGTATTTCTGAAAAGCCCCATCACGACCCCCCAGGGCGGGGGCTACAAGAGTCTTAATGTGACGGTAAGAAAAACCCTGGGCCTTTACGCCAATGTACGGCCCGTACAAAGCTACGAGCCTTTTGTCACCACCAGGCACAAATCCATTGATCTGGTAATCGTGCGCGAGAACGAAGAAGACCTCTACGCCGGTATCGAGTACCAGCAAACCGAAGAGGTCACCATGGCCCTCAAGCTGATCTCCAAGCCCGGTACCGAGCGCATCGTGCGCTATGCCTACGAGTTTGCCAGGCGCAACGGGCGTAAAAGGGTTACCTGCATCTCCAAAGACAACATCATGAAGATCACCGATGGGCTTTTTCACAGGATGTTCGACGAAATTGGAGCCGAGTATCCCGCCCTGGTTAAAGAACACATGATCGTGGATATTGGCGCAGCCCGCCTGGCCGAGATGCCCGAGCGCTTCGATGTGATTCTGGCGCCCAACCTCTACGGCGATATCCTGTCGGACATCGCTGCCGAGGTGGCGGGTTCAGTTGGGTTGGCGGGTTCGGCCAATGTGGGCGACGACTGCGCCATGTTCGAGGCCGTGCATGGCAGTGCGCCGGATATCGCTGGTAAGGGGATCGCCAACCCTTCAGGGCTGTTGCAGGGAGCCATCTTAATGCTGATACATATTGGGCAGCCCGAGGCAGCGGCCCGGATCAAGAATGCCTGGCTCAAGACCCTGGAAGATGGCATCCACACCGCCGATATCTACGACGAACGGGTCAGCGAGAAAAAGGTGGGCACCGCAGCGTTTGCCCAGGCGGTGATCGAGCGGCTGGGCCAGTTACCTGAACGCCTGCGACCGGTCAAGTTTGGCGAGGCCAGCCAAGAGCCCATGGTGCCCCTGATGGTTAGAAACCCCAAACCAGCCCAGAAAGATCTGGTCGGGATTGATGTGTTTTTCAACTGGCGCGGTACCCGGCCCGAGGAACTAGCCAGGCTACTCGAGCCCCTTTCCACCGGCAAACTCAAGCTAGCACTCATTACCAACCGGGGGGTGAAAGTATGGCCCGGCGGCTTCCCAGAGACCTTCCGCACCGACCACTGGCGCGGGCGGTTTATAGCCCAGGATGGAACCCCCAACCACCACGACATCGTCGAGCTACTGGCCAAAGTTGCTTCCGCTGGAATGGACTTCATCAAGACCGAACACCTCTACAATTTCGATGGCAAGCCAGGATATTCGCTGGGACAGGGTCAGTAGGGAAGGGGAGCTGGGGAGAACCACACCCGCACGCCGGGGTCGCAGGGGAGAAAAAGCACGGGCCGTGAGCTGGCAACCGCTCTGAGCCTAGCTCCCTGTACGAACCTCCCCTCTGACACCAGGCCAGTAGACTATCTCTTGAGATGGAGTCCAGACGTCGTTTTAGCCAGCGCATTGTGGTGATCGAAAGCGACATAGATAGCCTGCGACACGTCAACAACACCGTCTACCTGCGTTATATCGAAGACTGTGTGACCG
Source organism: uncultured Meiothermus sp. (assembly GCF_937863175.1). Lineage (GTDB taxonomy): Bacteria > Deinococcota > Deinococci > Deinococcales > Thermaceae > Meiothermus. The sequence continues at coordinate 4,055 of NZ_CALMCQ010000413.1, forward strand.
CTCACGCCGAAAGCGTCGGGATGGGCCTCGAGCGTCTGCGGCAACTGGGGGTGATACCGGTTGTACACCGCCATACCATCACCTATCACCGCTCGGCAGTCCTGGGCGAGGAGTTGGAAGTTGTCACCGAGATTGTGTCCTTCCGGGGCTTTCGGGCGACCCGCCACAACACGATTATGAGGGAGGGAGTCTTGCTGGTGGAGTGTGAAACCCACTGGGTCTGGATTGATCCCCTGCGCCAGCGTCCCAAAGCGGTTCCAAACGAGATTCAAGTGGCCTTTGGGCTCGAGCCTGCCTCGTAGTGATCTAGCCTGTCGGACTACTCCCAACGGGAGCGCGGATACCAGCTCAAGCAGCCCTGCTGGCGTACGGGAGCGTCAATGTGAAAAACGCTATCAGTTGTACTATGCCAAATAGTGGATACACTGGAACTCCTTCGCATCAACCTGCTCTCCCCTGCCGTGCTGGCCTTTGTCCTGGGCATCACGGCCACACTGGTCAAGTCCGATCTGAAAATCCCCGATGCACTCTATACCACCCTCTCGATTTACCTGCTGTTAGCCATTGGCCTCAAAGGGGGGGCTGCGCTTTCCACCACGCCCCTCGCCGAGATATGGAAACCGGCCCTGGCAACGCTGGTTCTGAGTGTTCTTACCCCGCTACTCTCCTACACTGTATTGCGCCGATTGGGGCGTCTGGATGTGGTAAACGCTGCTGCCATCGCTGCGCACTATGGCTCAGTATCCGCCGTGACCTTTATCGCAGCTACCGCCTTTATGCAGGCTGCTCAACAACCCGTGGAAGGCTTTATGCCCACCCTGGTGGCAATTCTGGAAGTCCCGGCCATTGTGATTGCGCTGCTGATTGCCCGCCGGAGCCTGGGAGAAGGCTCGATTGGCGAGGCGGTAAGGGAAATTTTCGCAGGCAAGAGTATTTTGCTGCTGGTTGGGGGTTCTTTGATGGGCTTTTTAGCTGGCCCCGAGGGCCTCGAGCAAATTGCTCCGGTGTTTGTTGACCCGTTTCGCGGGGTGCTGGTCTTGTTTTTGCTAGAACTTGGGATGGTTGCAGCCAGGCGCTTGCACGATTTGCGCACGGTGGGGGTTTTCTTGATTGGCTTTGGGATCGTGATGCCACTGATACAAGGTGCCCTGGGGGTCTGGTTCGGCAGTCTGGCCGGTATGTCGGTAGGGGGCACGATGGTGTTGGGTACGATGGCGGCCAGTGCTTCGTATATCGCCGCTCCAGCCGCCGTGCGAATTGCTCTGCCCCAGGCCAATCCCAGTTACTACCTTACCGCCTCCCTGGGCATCACCTTCCCCTTCAACCTGACCCTGGGAATCCCCCTCTACTTTGCTCTTTCTCGCTGGCTGCATGGAGGTAGTTAATGATCCTGGTCTCGCTCAAGCTGGTCACAATCGTAGCGGAAGGATTCCTGGAAGAGAAGCTCGTTCGGGAAGTCAAAAAACTAGGAGCCAGGGGCTACACCATTACCCCTGCCCGGGGCGAGGGCAGCCGGGGGGTGCGGACCAGCGAGTGGGAAGGGGGCAACATCCGGTTAGAAACGATTGTGAGTCCAGCAGTCGCAGACAAAATCCTCGAGCGTCTGGCCGAGGCCTACTTTGCTAATTACGCAGTAATTGCCTTTGTGGATACCGTGGAAGTGGTGCGGGGAGATAAATACACCTAAGGCCGCGTCCAGGTACACTTCCCCGGGGGCGGTACTGGAAGCTCTACGGTACACGACGCGGTTCTCGCAATGGCTTTCCGAGCCACATGCACCGTTTTAAGGTGGCCGGGCTACTGGGGGTGTTTTATTACCAGGGGCCTTTGGTGGCACCCTGGGCATGACCGCTCCCTTGCCCAGTGAAGGATCGTAGGCGCTGGCAGCGCTGGTAGGCAAGTGTTCAAGAATTCAGTGCACCTGGTGATAAACGGTTCCCCCTTTCATCACCAGCTTGAGGTGACGCCCGGGGTTGGTCAAGACCCGGATGTCCTCGAGAGGATTCCCCTCCACCGCGATCAAATCGGCATATGCACCCGGTGCCACCACCCCCAGGTGGCCTTCTGCCCGCAGCAGCCTGGCTGCGTAGAGGGTGGCCGCACGGATGACCTCGAGGTTGGGCTGAACCTGTGCCCGGATGGCAAATTCCTCGAGCTGGCATCGGTGCATGGCCCCCAGCAGGTCGGTTCCATAGGCCAGGTTCACCCCGGCCTTATAGGCCATCTCCAGCGCCAATATACCTTTGTCCAGCACCAGGTAAATCTTGTGCTCCACGTCCTTGGGCAGGCCTGCCGATACCCCTTCCTGGGCCAGCGCCTGGTAGGTGACCAGGGTGGGCACCATCCAGGCATTGTGCTTCAAAAACAACTCCACGCTGCTCTCATCAATCAGATTACAGTGCTCCAGGCTGCGCACCCCGCACTCGATGGCCCGATTGACAGAACGGGCGGTGTAGGTGTGGGCCATCACGTAAAGGTCCGCCATCCCGGCTTCCTCGACTGCCGCCCGGATTTCTTCCAGCGAATACTGATCGTTGGTCAGGCGGTCCGTCGGCGAGGCCACCCCGCCTCCCAGCATCAGCTTGATGTGGTCAGCCCCCCTACGAATCTCCTCCCGGGTAGCCCGCCGTACTTCGGGCACCCCATCCACCACGGTTCCAAAGGCTACTGGGGTGCTGAGGGTCTCGACTGCGATCTCGCCCGCAGCCCGGCTATCAGCATGGCCTCCGGTCTGACTCAAGGCCCGCCCACAAATGAAGAGTCGAGGCCCCACCAATAACCCTTCTTCCACCGCCCGCTTGAGGCCAAAATCGGCGCCTGCCGCATCGCGCACAGTGGTAAACCCACGCAGCAACATCCCCTGCATGATGCCAGCCGCCCGGTGTGCGTTGTAGTGAGGAGATGCATTGTTCAGCTCGCGCAAATTGGCCGTCCAGGCCAGAACGTGCACGTGGGCGTCTATCAGTCCTGGCAGCAGGGTTTTACCTCTCAGGTCGAGTTGCACCAGCTCCGCCGCCCGGGCCTCGGGAGCCTCCACGCTCATGGGCTCGAGGCGCACGATCCTGCCATCCTGGATAACCACCCGGCGCTGGGGCCACAGCTCTCCAGACTGAACATCCAAAACAGTGGCATGGTTGAGCACAGTTATGGCGGACATATGCGATACCCTCTCACAGCCACACTGGCAACTGCTTTGCCGCCGATTCAAACAAGGCATCCAGCACCCGCATCTGCTGTACGGCCTCCCCAGCGGGATAGCGCAACGCCTCCTGACCCCGTGCCGCCCGTACAAAATGCTCCACCATCAACTGATACTGGTCGGCAGCCATACTGACCACTGGTTCCCCATTCAGCAACAGCTCCGGAGCCATGCTGCCGTGTCCGTGATCCCGCCCCGGCACAAAGGGTGAGATCAACACCAGTGTCCCCGCATTTCCCACCAGCTCCAACCGCTGTCTAAAGACCTGGGCAAACGAGCAGTCAAAGCTGGCGCGCAGGCCATAACCAAAGTCCAGCATCCCCAAAAAACTATGATCCACCCCACCTCCCCCAGGGTGCTTGGGATCGGTTTGTAACGACCAGCCATCCACGGCGACCGGCTCCCGTCCAGCAAAAGTACGCGAGACGTTCACACAGTACGTTCCGACGTCGTAGAGCGCCCCGCCTCCCAACGCCCTGACCCAGCGAATATCCCCCGAGCGATCCAGCATAAAGCTAAAACTGGACTGGATCAGGCGCAACTCGCCAAGATCGCCTCGCCGGAGTATTTCCAGCGCCTGCCCAATTTGGGGGTGAAAGCGGTACATGAAAGCTTCCATCACCGTGCGCCCTACCCGCTTACTGGCCTCATCCACCTGCTGGGCCTCGGCTGCATCGAGCGTGAAAGGTTTCTCGCACAACACGTGCTTGCCTGCTTCTAACGCACGGAGGGTCCAGGCAGCGTGTTCGGAGTTGGGCAGGGGATTGTAGACCGCCTGCACCTCGGCATCGGCCAGTATCTGGTCGTAGTCCCCATAAGCCCTGGGAATTCCGTGCTGGACAGCATAGTCCTGCGCCCTCCCTCCGTCTCTGGCCGCTATGGCTACCACCCGCGCATTCGACGATTTCTGGATGGCCGGGATCAGCGCCCCAGCCGCAATACGAGCTGCTCCCAAAATGCCAAAGCCCATCTTCTCCATCGTTGCCTCCAGTTTTGAAACAGAGGTCATTGTACCTGCCCAGCCTTCAACTCATTTCAAAGCACTTCTCCCATACAGGCCCGTACGCTCGCAGGTGTTGCCTGGCCGTAGCGGTGATTTCAGAAGATACCACAGGGGTATCGGCGTCCGAAAACGCTGCAAGGGGAGGTGATCCGCATAGGGTAGAGGGCGGGATTAATTCGCGTACCGCTTTGACCTCCGCGGTATGGACTCCGAAACAGGCCTGAGTCTATCGCCAAATCTTGTGCCAAACTTCCCATGAGATAGAGCCTAAAGTCACTCAACTACTTCACAATTTTCCGATAGGATAGTGGCACAGACCAAGTTCTGGCCTGATTTGGTTTTTTAAAGCACTAGGAGGTGCTATGAGTGTTCTGGAACGACAGCAAGAGGCCGGCCATGCTATCCGCTCGCCGGTCATCAACGACTTCTCCCTGGTAGTAGCCACCGCCAACGGTACCGGCAGCCAGACCGCAAACCTCACCCTTTTGCGATCATTTTTTAAGCTCGGCATCCCAGTCCACGGCAAAAATATTTTCCCCTCCAATATTCAGGGGCTGCCCACCTGGTATCACATCCGGGTCAGCCACGAGGGCTATATCGCCCGCCGGCCCTCCGAAATTCTCGTTGCCTTCAACCCCGCTACCGCCCACGATGATGTGCAGGAACTCCCCAGTGGCGGGGTCTGTATCTACAGTGCCGATCTCAAGAACCTGCCCCAACGCAACGATCTGATCTACTACCGCGTTCCGGTGGGTGAGCTCATCGCCGGGATTGACGTACCGGTCAAACGCAAACCCTATATTGCCAATATGGCTTATGTGGGGGTGGTGGCCTGGATGCTGGAAGTGCCACTGGAAGTGGTGGAAGAGGCTTTGGGAGCCCAGTTTGGCTACCGCCAGAAACTGGTGGAAAGCAACCAACAGGTAGTGGACAGGGCTTACGCCTGGGCTGCTGAAAACTTGAGTAAACAAGACCCTTTCCGCGTGGAACCCATGAACAAGACCGAGGGGCTGATCGTGATGACCGGCAACGAGGCCGGAGCCCTGGGTGCGGTGTTTGGGGGCGCCAGCGTAGCCGCCTGGTATCCCATCACCCCATCCACCAGCTTTATGGATGCCCTGCGCGAGTATCTGCCCAAACTTCGCAAGGATGACCAGGGAAAACCCACCTACACCATTATCCAGGCCGAAGACGAGCTTGCAGCAGCCGGAATGCTGCTAGGTGCAGGCTGGGCGGGGGCACGAGCGGTGACTTCCACCAGTGGTCCCGGCATCAGCCTGATGGCCGAGTTTGTCAGTTATGGCTACTTCACCGAGGTTCCAGCAGTGATCTGGGACATCCAGCGGGTTGGCCCCAGCACCGGGCTACCCACCCGCACCAGCCAGGGCGATATAGCGTTTGCCTATACCCTGGGCCACGGCGATACCAAACACCCCATCCTGCTCCCTTCCTCGATTGAGGAGTGCTTCGAGTTTGGCTGGAAGTCGCTTGATCTGGCTGAACAGTTGCAAACCCCGGTGTTTGTGCTCTCCGACCTCGATCTGGGCATGAACAACTGGATGGGCAGACCCTTCGAATACCCCGATCAGCCCATGCAACGCGGTAAGGTCTTAAGTGCGGAACAATTACAGGCCATGGGCGGTTTCGCCCGCTACAAGGATGTAGACGGCGACGGCATCCCCTACCGTACCCTGCCCGGCACCGACCATCCGCTGGCAGCCTACTTCAACAGGGGCAGCGGCCACAACGAACAAGCCCAGTACAGCGAACGGGCCGAGGACTGGCTGAATAACATGGCCCGCATCGCCCGCAAGTTCGAGACCGCGCGTGACCTCGTGCCTGCTCCCGCCACCGAACTCAACCCATCCGCCAGGGTGGGCATCATAGCTTTTGGCACTACCCGCTATGCCATCGAGGAGGCCAGGGATCGCCTGGCCCACCGCCTCCCGACCAGCCTTTTGCGCCTACGGGCCCTGCCCATAAACCAGGCTGTACGGGATTTTGTGGCAGCCCATGAGCGGGTCTATGTCATCGAACTCAACCGTGGCGGGCAGATGCACGGCATCCTGCAAAACGAGTTGCCGGAGTTTGCCGGCAGGCTGCGTTCCATTGCCTACCTTGATGGAATGCCCCTCACCGCACGTTGGGTCGAAGACAGACTGCTGAAGGAAGAGGAATCCAGCCTGTAGCTGACTGGCAAATCTAATAAGGACGTTCAAATGGAAAATCCCACCCCCCCCTCTACTGACCGCGCTCAGGTCATCAAAACCAATGCCATTGGTCTGAGTAAAAAAGACTACGATGGTGCGCCCAGCACGCTTTGCAAGGGCTGTGGGCACAACAGCATTGCCAGCCAGATAGTGCAGGTTGGCTTCGAGCTAAACCTGCGGGCCCACGAGATCATTAAGCTTTCGGGCATCGGCTGCTCGTCCAAGTCACCGGCCTATTTTTTGGGCATGTCCCACGGCTTTAATGCCCTGCACGGGCGGATGCCCAGCGTCAGCACTGGCGCCCTGATCGCCAATCACACCCTCAGGGCCATAGGGGTCTCGGGCGATGGCGACACCGGTAGCATCGGGATGGGCCAGTTCAAGCATCTGATGCGCCGCAACGTGCGGATGGTCTATATTGTCGAGAATAACGGCGTGTATGGCCTGACCAAAGGCCAGTTCTCGGCCACTGCGGAGGAAGGGCTGCAGCTTAAATACGCCGGGGTGAACGAATTTCCCCAGGTTGACCTGTGCATGGAGGCCATCATCGCGGGGTGTGGCTTTGTGGCCCGCAGCTTTGCTGGCGATGCTAAACAGGTGCGCGAGTTGTTGAAAGCGGCACTATCCCATCGCGGCACCGCCGTGTTGGACATCATTAGCCCTTGCGTGGCCTTCAACAACGAAGACGACAGCCCCAAAAGCTATGGTTACGGAACCAAACACGAAAAGCCCCTGCATGAGCTGGGTTTTATCCCCTACGCCGAAGAAATATCCATTGAGCCGATGGAGCCTGGCGAGTTCCGCACCGTGCGACTGCACGATGGCTCGCACATCAGCCTGCGCAACCTCGACTCTGGCTACGACCCCACCCACAAGCTGGCGGCTTTGGAGCGCCTGCAGCGCGCCCAGGACACCCGGGAGTTCATCACCGGCCTGATCTACTACAACCCCGATCGCCCCAGTCTGGCCGAAGTAGAAGAACTCGACACCCCGCTGGCGCAGCTTTCCGCAGAACAGTTGCGGCCCAGCAAAGCTGCACTGGATCAGTTTTTGCAGAGCTATCGCTAGGCCAGGAGCTACTTGTCGACCGCCTGGAGGTAGACCTCAAAGCCAGCCCCGCAGGCGGTAGGTCAGCAGACCCAGGTACTCCCGTGTTACTGGAGTGAGGGCCCGCAGCCGATCGGCGGGCTTGGTGAAGGCCATGTCGAAGCGGGGCTCTGTGGAAACCACGCTCACCACTTCCACTCCCAGGTTGCGAAACGTTCCGGCTGACCGACGGCTGTGGGTGGGGGTGGTCACCAGCAAGACCCGCCCCCATCCCCGCTCCCCAACCAGCCCGGCCACGGCCAGAGCCTCGGTACGGGTGGTGCGCATCTGCGGCAGCAAAACGACCTCCGGGCCGCCGTCGCCGTACAATGCCTTCACACGCTGCTGGGCCACGACGCCCAGGGAAGGGCAGTTGGCATCGCCATAAATCTCCCCCACCGTGTCGGAAAGGGTAATGCGCGGTGCAAAACCAGCCTGCCAGAGTTCCAAACCCTTTTCCAGCCGGGCCAGCGAACTGGCCTCGAGCTGCCCCGCCCCGCAGTGCATCCCCCCACCCAGCACCACAATCACGTCGGCTTGCTGCGGGAATTCGTCCACTACCAGCCTCTGTACCAGCCCTGACATCAGTGGTGTGAAGAGCACCGCCGCTATCAACAAGGCACAAACCGCACTGCCTGCCAGCAAAGCCCGGAAGGTAAGAACGAGCAAGCCGGTAAGTGTACCTGCCAGCCAGACCAGCGCCAGCGGAATCAGACCAATCTCCGGATTAATCACCAGCCCCAGCGGCAACAGCAACAGGCTCAGACCCACAGCAATCAGCAGACGCTCCCACAGCTTCGGCATCAAGTCAATCTTACGGGAGCAGAGAACGGAACCGTGTTCACACGTTTCACCCCACCATGGCCTAAAGGTTCTGGTTCCAAATGCTTTTACCGGCGCCTTTCAATGGTCGTCTGCCTTCCAGCCTTCAACTCTCTCCCTTTACATCGCCTGCAAAACTCTCTTTTGCACACTTTCTCAATCTATAACGCTTTTTCAGCACGGGCCGAATGATACGCTATATTCATGACGGTTTTGTCCACAGATCAGAAGATGGTGCTGGAGATGGTACGGAAGGTTTCCCTCGAGGTTTTGTGGGAAAAGGCCCCGGAATATGACCAGTCGGGGCAGTATCCCTGGTCCCAGCTCAAACAACTGGCCGGGCTGGGGCTGCTGGGGATGACCACCCCCGAAGCCTGGGGCGGGGCCGGGCTGGACTCAGTGACCTGGGCACTGGCGATGGAGGAGATCGCGGCTGCCGACCCCAGCGTGGCGGTGATTCTCTCGGTCACCTCGGGTCTGCCCCAGTACATGCTGAACAAGTATGGCAGCGACGCACAAAAGAAAAAGTATCTGTTACCGCTGGCCAGGGGCGACTGGATCGGGGCTTTCTGCCTGACCGAGCCGCACGCGGGTTCCGACCCTGCCTCAATGAAACTTTCGGCCAAAAAAGCGCCGGGCGGCTGGCGACTCGACGGCCTCAAGAGCTGGGTGACCTCTGGAGGGCAGGCCCAGGTTTATGTGGTGATGGCGAAGGGTGAGGGTGGAATCAGCACTTTTATTGTCGAAAAGAACACTCCTGGCCTCAGCTTTGGCAAACCCGAAGACAAGATGGGGCTGCACGCCGCGCACACCAGCGAGGTACGCTTCGATGGGGTATTTGTGTCCGACCAAAACTTGCTGGGGCAGGAAGGACGGGGGCTGGCCCAGGCCCTGGCCGGGCTGGATTCCGGGCGGATCGGCATTGCAGCCCAGGCGGTGGGGATGGCCCGCGCCGCTTTTGAGATTGCCAGGCGGTATGCCGATGAGCGCACCCAGTTCGGCCAAAAAATCAGGGAATTTCAGGGAGTGAGGTTCAAACTGGCAGAGATGCACACCCGCATCGCAGCGGCCAGGGCGCTGGTGCTGGAAGCTGCCGCCCAAAAAGACCGGGGCGAGAAGTACACCCTGGAGGCCTCCACTGCCAAGCTCTTTGCCTCGGACGTAGCAGTCGGTGTGACCCGCGAGGCCGTGCAGGTCCTGGGGGGGTATGGCTACCACCGCGAATACCGGGTGGAGCGCTACTACCGTGATGCCAAGATCACCGAGATTTACGAGGGCACCAGCGAAATTCAAAAGCTGGTAATTGCAAGGGAGTTGTATCGGTAAAGCATCCATTGCGGCTTTGAGTCTTTGGCCTTAGGCTTTGAGCGAATGAATGTTCTAATTATCTACGCCCATCCCAATCCCAGCTCCTTCAATGCCGCGATGCTCGAGGTTGCGAAAAGCACCCTGAGCCGGGCCGGACACAGCATCCTGCTCTCGGATCTGTATGCCATGCAGTTTAACCCCGTCCTGAGCGGCAAAGAACTTCAGGGCGACTTGAGCGAGATCCAGCCTGAAATTGACAAGGTTCGACAGGCCGACCTGCTCTTGTTCCAGTTTCCCGACTGGTGGTACGGGATGCCCGCCATCATGAAAGGCTGGGTGGATCGGGTCTTCGCCCTTGGCGTTGCCTACGACGACCAGCACTCATTTGAAAACGGGCTGCTGCGGGGCAAAAAAGCCATGTTGAGCATGACCGTAGGAGCCCGCGAAGATTACTTCCGGCAAGCCCCCCAGCGCAACCTGATGCGGGTGCTGGAACCCATCCACTATGGCTACTTTATCTACTGCGGTATGGAGGTACTGCCCCCGTTTATCGTCTACGGGCCTGGTGAGATGAGCGAAGCCGAACGAAAAGCCAGCCTCGAGTCCTTCAGGGAATACCTAGAAAAGCTTCCGGACCACCAGCCCCTGCGCTTCAGTTAGGCTTCAGGACGATTGGCTAGGCTGAGCCCATGCACCGCCGCACCCTGCTCAAAGGTCTGGCCGCAACCCTGCTGGTGGGCTCCAGAGGGTTTGCTCAAAATATGCCTGACCCCAACCACCCCAACCACCACAAGCTCGCAGCAGCCTATGCTGCCCAGCACCGGGGCATCTCGCTGCTGGTTATGGTGGACGGCCAGACCGTGTTCGAGGATTACCCGGGCAGCGGCAGCCCCACCCGTGCCCACGAGCTTGCCAGCGGCACCAAAAGCTTTAGTGGGGTGATGGCGGTGGCCGCACAACAAGATGGGCTGCTGTCGCTGGACGAGCCCCTGGCAGAAACCCTGCCCGAATGGAAGAGCGACCCGCTGCGCTCGCAAATCACTCTGAGGCAGCTTCTGAACCTGACCAGCGGTATCCCAGGAGGGGCCATTGCACGCCCCCCGACCTACCACGCAGCCATCCAGACCCGCGCCGAGACCCCGCCGGGAACGCGGTTTTCCTATGGCCCCATCCCTTTTCAAATTTTTGGTGAGGTGATGCGCCGAAACCTCCGGGGCGACCCGCTGGAATATCTGAAGCGCCGCATCTTCCAACCCATCGGCCTCGAGTACGCCTTCTGGCGCAGAGGGGCCGATGGCAACCCCCACCTGCCCTCGGGAGCCTTCCTCACCGCCCGCAACTGGGCCAGGTTTGGTGAGCTGGTGCGCCAGGGAGGTCTTTGGCAAGGGCAGCGCATCGTGGATGCAACCCTGCTGGATAAGTGCCTTGAACCCTCCAGTGTCAACCCCATTTACGGTCTAACCTGGTGGTTGGGCCGACCCATCAGCCCGGCGCAACGCGCTGCCATCGGGCGTACTGGCCGAGAGATGGATGCGCTGGCAACCACCCCCGGTCTGCCCGACGATCTGGCAGTTGCGGCTGGAGCGGGCGATCAACGGCTCTACATCAGCCGCAAACTGCGCCTGGTGGTGGTGCGGCAGGCCGAGGGTATTGTAGACACCTTAATGGGGCGCGGAACCAATTTTTCCGACGCCACTTTTCTGCGGTTATTGCTTGCGGGTCAAGGCTAACTGGTCTGTACAAAGAAATCAGTATGTGACGATCACCCCCCCAAGCAAGCCGCTCCAAAGCCAATCCGCAGCAAGACAGGTTGCCGGAGCACCAAGGTACAGCCAGGAAAGATTCACAGGCGACCCTTCGCAGTCACTATTTTTGCACACTTCCGCTGCAATTTCCAAAATTGGCCCACATACCTATGCGGGAACCACCGGGTACAGGCCTTGTTGCGATACACTACCAGCGTGACCCAGGGCGAGGTGCGGGAGATGGTTTGGACTGCTCTGGCCCAAAACCGGGCCGCCATCTATCCCAACCCTCCCCACGGACACCACCCCAATTTTGTGGGGGCCACGAGGGCCGCCGAACGTCTGATGGGTTTGAAACTCTGGCAACTGGCCACCGTGGTACTGGCTGGCCCCGACCAGGTGCTCAAGCCCCTGCGTGAGGCTGCCTTGAAATCGGGGAAAATCGTGATCATGCCACACCCGGACAAAGCCGGTAAGTACTTGAGCCTGGAAGGCTTGCGGCCAGACCAGCTCAAGCGGGTACGCGAAATCGCCCAACTGGCAAGGCCAGCTGAACTGGGCAGTACTGCTATTGACCTAGTGCTGACGGGAAGTGTGGCTGTAGACGAACAGCGGGGCTGGATTGGCAAGGGCTACGGATTTCCCTACCAAGACCTGCACGTCGCTGCACCCTGGGCCACCCTGGCCCATACCCTGATGATTTTTGATGACTTACCCTGTGAGCTCGAGCGAAAGGTAGATTTGATCGCTACGCCTCATCAGATCATCGGGGTTTGATGGTCTGGCGCCGAGAGCCCGCTTTGCTTTCACACTACATTTTCCAGCCCCTCTGCGAATCCCCAAATCGCGGCTGGCGCCAGCTCGACAAGGTTGTCTGCGGGGTCGCGAACATATATGCTCCGACCCGCTTTCCACTCGGCCCAGGTAACCTGGAAGCCATGAGCCTTTAATTTCTCTGCCCAGTAGGGCAATTCCTCTTCTGGCACCCGAAAACACACATGCGCACTGCCCCGCGCCCCGTGGGGTGGCAAGACGGTTTC
>NZ_CALMCQ010000414.1 GCF_937863175.1 uncultured Meiothermus sp.
GCTGGTTTGACCGGCACGGGTCCAGGGCCCTCATGACCACCGGCTCGGTCTGGGGCGCCCTGCTGGTCTGGGGCTGGGCCCATGTCCAGAGCCTGACGGTGTTTTACCTGCTCTGGGCGGGCCTGGGGTTAGTCATGGCAATGGTGCTCTACGAGGTGGCTTTCGGGGTGCTGGCGGTCTGGTTCCGTCGCTACCGCCCCAGGGCCATGCTGGTTGTTACGCTCATGGCAGGGCTGGCCAGCACCATTTTTGTACCGCTTTGCACCTGGCTGGTGCAGGCCGCCGGCTGGCGGGAAGCCCTGGAAATTCTGGCGCTAATCTTTGCCCTGAGCACCATTCCACTGCATGCCCTGATTCTGCGCCGCCGCCCCCAGGATCTGGGCCAGGAGCCGGATGGCGAACCCCTCGAAGCCCGTCCCAGTCGCCACCCCGCCCCCGAACCCAGCGTGGGCGCAAAAGAGGCCCTACGCCAGCCTGCTTTCTGGTGGCTCTCGCTGGGGTTTGCCCTGTCAAAGGCCACCAGCATCGCCCTTACCATCCACATGGTGCCCATGCTTTCCGAGAAAGGCTACGCCCCAGCCCTGGTAGCAATGGCTGCCGGAGGGGTGGGCGTGATGCAGTTGGCGGGTCGGATCATCTATACGCCCTTTAGTGAACGGGTCTCGCTGTTCTACCTCAGCGCCGCTTTTATGGCTTGCTACGTGCTGGGTCTGCTGAGCCTGGTATTTTTGCCGGGTGGTATCGGGCTGTGGGCTTTCGTGCTGTTTTTTGGTCTGGCCAACGGCTCCATATCCCTGGCCAAACCAGCCCTGATCGCCGAGATCTACGGTGCCAAACACTATGGCAGTATTAGCGGCAGCATGACTTCTGTGGTCACTGTGGCCCAGACCATTGCTCCTTTTGGGGCAGGCGCACTGCATGGACTGTCTGGCGACTACAACCTGGTACTCTGGCTTTTTGCATTGCTGGCTGCCATCTCAGCGTTGGCGACCTGGCTGGCCAGACCCAGGTCAGTTTTGTTACGACCCTGATCGCATTTCACACGAACATACCTCCCGGCGGTTGGTTTTAGCCGGCATACCCACAGACCATGCCCTGACGTCCCCCTGACACTCCCATGAACATAGGCCGATAATTTTGACGCGATGCGTATTCTGGTACTCTGCACCCACAACTCGGCCCGCAGCCAGATGGGTGAGGCCTGGCTTCGCTACTGGGCCGAAAAGCTGGACTTTCCCGCCGAGATCTGGTCGGCGGGCACCGAGAAAACCTTCGTAAAACCCGATGCCATTACGGTCATGCAGGAAGTGGGCCTTGACCTGAAAAGCCACACCTCCAAAACCCTCTACGACCTGCCCGACCCCTGGAACTTTGATCTGGTGCTTACCGTATGTGATGCTGCCGCCGAAAACTGCCCGGTCTACCCTGCCAAGACCCAGAAGCTGCATGTCTCTTTCCCCGACCCCTCGGGCCAGGGACTGGAGGAATGGCGCAAAGTGCGCGATGCGCTGGGCCGGATGAGCGAGTATCTGGTCGCGCAGCTCAAACTGGAACACCTGCCCAGCGAGGCTTTCCTGGCCAGAGCCGCTGGACTGACCAGGATGCATTAAGTAGGAGGTTTTGGGTGAGAAAGCGTAAACCCTCGGTACTGTTTTTGTGCAGCCACAACTCCGCCCGCAGCCAGATGGCCGAGGCCCTGCTGCGCCACTATGCTGCCACTGGCTTTGATGCGTACAGCGCTGGTCTACACCCCAGCGAAATCAACCCCTTCACCCGTCAGGTACTGTCGGAGATAGGCCTGGATATGGAGGGCCAGTACGCCAAGAGTTTGTTGGAGTACTGGGGCGGCAAGCACCACTTCACCTATCTGGTAGTGGTGTGTGACCGGGCCGAGCAGGACTGCCCCTTGTTCCCTTTCAGCACCTACCGCCTGTACTGGCCCTTCGAAGACCCCAGCACGGGCCAGCAAAAGCTCGAGACCTTCCGCAAGGTACGCGACCAGATTGCGGCCAGCATCCGGGACTGGCTACGAGAACTGGAAAACCAGGGACTCATTGCCAGAAACGGCACCCTGGCCGCCGAGGTTTGAGGCCACAGTCGGGTCTCAGGGAGATCTGCCATACTGGGCCAATGCGTCGGGGGTGGTTCATTCCTGGGCTGGTACTGGGGGCTTTGGTCAGCCCTGCCCTGGCCCAGCCGGGTAGCGTCTTTCTCACCGGCGTCCGACACGAATACCAGCGCTATAACAACTGTGGCCCCGCCACCCTGGGTATGGCCCTTAGTTTTTGGGGAAGCCGTGACACGCAGTACCAGATCGCACCGGTGTTAAAGCCCAATAAGAACGACAAAAACGTCAACCCCGACGAGATGGCGGACTACGCTCGCGGCCAGGGTTTTGGGGTGCATCTCGGGGTGGCCGGAGATCTGAACCTGCTCAAACGCTTAATTGCCGGTGGCTTTCCGGTAATTATTGAGACCTGGTTCGTGACCCCCGACAACGGCGGTATGGGGCACTACCGCTTGCTGGTGGGCTATAACGACCGCCAGGGCACCTTCAACGCCTTCGACAGTTACTACGGCCCCAGGGTGACCCTGCGCTATGGCCAGGTGGACGGGTTGTGGCAGGTCTTCAACCGTACCTATCTGGTGGTCTATGTCCAGAGCCAGAAAGATAAACTGTCGGCAATTCTGGGAAATCGCATGAACGCCGTGGCCGAGTTGCGGATGGCCCTCGAGCGGGCCCGGAGCGAAACCCAGACCAACCCCGCCAACGCTTTCGCCTGGTTCAACCTGGGCAGCACCCAACTCCGGCTGGGCAGTGTCCAGGAGGCAGCCAGGGCCTTCGACCAGTCGCGTCGTATCGCACCCAACCGGGCATTTGACCCTGGTCGCCCGACCAGTGCGGCAAACAACTGGCCCTGGCGGATGCTGTGGTACCAGTCTGGCCCCTACGAGGCCTACTTCAAGACTGGGCGCTACCAGGAGGTCATCACACTGGCGAACGATGTGCTGCGCCGGGTGGACGACCACGAGGAGAGCTACTACTGGCGCGGCCTGGCCCGCCAAGCCCTGGGCAACCTGGCAGGGGCCAGGGCCGATTTTCAGGCGGCTTTGCGGTATAGACCTGGCTACCGGGAAGCAGCCATGGCTTTACGAACCCTGGGGAGACAGCGCGCGAGGCGCATACACGCATTTATTCGAGGCCAGGTGGAGGCAGCGGGTTTACCTCGAGTAGTTCGGCGCTTCCTTGGTAATGGTCACCCCGTGGGGGTGGCTCTCGATCAGGCCGGCACTGGAAATGCGGGTGAAGCGGGTCTGGGTGCGGAAAGTCTCGAGGTCGGGCGCACCGCAGTAGCCCATCGCGGCCCGTAACCCCCCCACCATCTGGTAGAGCACATCGCCCACCGGGCCTTTGTAGGGAACCATACCCTCGATGCCCTCTGGAACTAGCTTTTTGGCTTCTACCTGGCCTCCACCCCTGCCAGAATCCTGGAAATAGCGGTCGGCGGAGCCCTGGCGCATGGCCCCCATACTGCCCATGCCCCGGTAGAGCTTGTAGCGCCGCCCATCCTTAAGCACTTCTTCGCCCGGCGACTCGTCGGTTCCCGCCAGCATAGAACCCAGCATTACCGTATGCGCTCCTGCTGCCAATGCTTTGGCTAAGTCGCCGGAATATTTGATACCGCCATCGGCAATCACCGGTACATCCAGCCCTTCCAGACCGGCCACTGCCCCCATAATGGCGGTAATCTGCGGAACCCCCACCCCCGTCACCACCCGCGTGGTACAGATGGATCCTGGCCCAATGCCCACCTTAACCCCATCGGCCCCAGCCTCGGCCAGCGCCCACGCACCCTCGGCAGTAGCGACGTTGCCGGCGATGATCTGCACCGAGTCGCCATGGGACTGTTTGAGGGTGCGCAGGGCTTCCAGAATGCCCCGGCTGTGGCCGTGGGCACTGTCCAGCACCAGCACATCCACCCCTGCTTCCACCAGGGCTCTGGCTCTGATTTCCAAATCCTTCGACACCCCCAGTGCGGCTCCTACCAGCAAACGGCCCTGGGCATCCTTGGCGGCAAAGGGGAATTTCTGGCGCTTGGTAAGGTCTTTGAGGGTCAGCAGGCCGCGCAACCGCCCTTCGCGGTCTACCAGGGGTAATTTTTCTTTTTTGTGCAGGCGGAGCAGCTCCTCGGCTTCTTCCAGGATGGTGCCGGGGGGCGCAGTAATCAGACGCTCCACCGGGGTCATCACCTCGGAGACCAGCCGCCCCATATCGCGCTCGAAGCGCAGGTCGCGGTTGGTGACCAGGCCCAGCAGCTTGCTGTAGAAATCCACTACCGGCAGGCCCCCGATCTTGAACTCGCGCATCAGGCGCTCGGCATCTTCCAGGGTAGCGTTGGGGGCCAGTGTGACCGGATCCTGGATCATCCCGGCCTCGCTGCGTTTGACCTTGCGTACGATAGAAGCCTGCTCGTCGGCGCTCATGTTCTTGTGAAGCACCCCCAGGCCACCCTCACGAGCCATCGCAATGGCCATCTCGGCCTCGGTGACGGTATCCATGGCCGCAGACAGCACGGGGATGTTGAGCCAGAGTTTGCGGGTCAGGCGGGTACGGGTGTCCACATCGCGGGGCAGAACCTCCGAGTAGGCCGGAATCAGCAGCACATCATCAAAAGTTAGCCCTTCCTGCCCTATTTTTTCTATTCTGGAACGGGGTTTGCTGGGAGCCTCGAGCGTGGACGAGGCCCCTTTGCCCTGTGCTGGGCTTTCGGACAACTCAGCAGTACCGCTCGCACCCTGGGTCTCGAGCATATTCCATGCAGTATAGCAGCCGTGGGTAAAACCATAAACAGACGCCCGCTCGCAGATTCTTCAGGCCAGGAGATCGCCGGTGTACTGGAGTGACAGCACTCACTTCGCTTTAGGTGAGGTGTTTTGGGTGGGGCGGTAGTTTCGGACGGGGCCGAAAATAAACTTGTTGAACACGATGTAGGCTGCCAGGTAGACGCCCATCTGCACCCAGAATTCGTTGAACAGGGTTAACCCGCTTCCTCCCAAGAAGGCCATGATCAGGGTGAGGGGCATGACCACAATAAAGGCCCGCAGCAACAGGCTGGGAAAGATTCGCAGCATGTCGCGTCCTGAAAGTGGAGTGCGCTGTTGTCCTTTGCGGTTGAGCTTTTCTTCCCGGCGTTTTTTGCCCATGTACCCAAGTCTAAGGGTTGATGTTTGGAGGCGCAAAGGGCCCCCACACAGAGTAGCGCACGGAGCCCAGGGGAGCAGGGCAGAAGCCGCAGGCTGTTGGCGGTTGGCCTTCAGCCTTATGCTATTGGCGTGCGTCAACTTTGGGAAGAACTCTGCGCCCTGCCCCACCGGGGGAGCGCAACGGCCCTCGAGGCCCTGGCTGCAGAGAGGCTCAAAGCCTACCTCGAGCAGCTCAGACCGGCCTCCCTGGTAACCGAGGGACGAACCGAGGCTGAGGCAGTAAGTTCCGTCCCCTCCCAAGAAATTCCCGGGCATCAGGTGGAGGTGCAGTCCTTCGCGGCCCCGCGTAGCTACGGCCCGGAGCTGATCCTGATTAGCCTGCTGCTGTCGTTGGGCGGATGGCTGGGGCTGTGGTGGTTGGCCCTGGTGGGAACCATCGGCTTCTGGGCGCATTTCTCGGGCTGGTGGGTGCCCTGGCGGCGCTGGTTTGACCGCTATTCCTCGCAAAATTTGCTGGCCCAGACCGGCCAGGGCCGCAAAACCCTGGTCTTGATGGCCCACTACGATACCGCCAAGACCTTTTTCCTCTATAACCCCAGGCAGGTGAAGTTTTTCCGGCGCAACTTTCTGATCAACGCTGCTTTGGCCACCGTTCTGCCCTATGGGGCCTTGTTGCCCTGGGTTTCGCAATTGCTGGGTCTGTATTTTCTGGTACAGGCAGTGCTCCTGACCTTACGCGAGCTAAGGGCGCCGTATGTCAACGGGGCCAACGACAATGCGACTGGGGTGGCCGTGGCGGTAGGGTTGTTCGAGGAACTGGCCCAGGATCCCCTGCCGGACTACCGCGTAATCCTGGCCCTGACCGGCAGCGAGGAAGTGGGGGCCAGGGGAGCCGAGCATCTGGTGCGTTCGGGCCGGATTCCACCCGAGGCCCTGGTACTCAACATAGACAACGTGGGTAAGGGCGAGCTGTTTTATGCCACCGGTGAAGGGATGCTGGTCTACCATGCCTATCGTGGGGCCTTGTGTGAACGGGCTCGAGCCATCCCTGGTGCGCGACCACTGGAGTATCGCCTGGCGTTTTTCGACACCCGTCCCTTTGCGGCTCGAAGCATTCCTTGCCTGACGCTCATTCGTTTAGAGAACGGTACGCCGCCCAACTGGCACTGGCCTTCCGACCGGCCCGATGCGGTGGACTGGAGTGCGGTGGAGGAGACCCTGGGCTACGCGCGGACACTACTACGTCAACTGACCTGATCGCGGTTCCCAAAGGCAACCCCAGGCCGCAGGTTTCGAAGCCCGTCGAAAGGTTAAACTTTGTTCATTTTGGGCAGGCTCACACCGCAAGATGAAATATACTCATCCGCGTGGGTCAGAAGGATACACCAGCCTCGCTGTCCAGGTGGAAATAGATCATCAGCCCTAATCACCATACCCACCCTGGTCAGAAACACTGGTGAAAACAGAACCCCACCCAGTCTGGTGTTGACACGAGGGAGCCACTGAATGAGTACCACCCAAACCCCTACTCCCATTGCTGAAATGCTGCGCAGTATGGTTCAGTCCCGGGCCTCGGACATTCATTTGCAGGCCGGGGCGCCGCCGACGGTACGCATTGATGGCAAGCTCAAGCCCTTTGGTGGCAAAGTTCTTTCACCGGGCGATATCGAGACCATCGTTCGCAGCTTGCTAAACCCCATGCAGCAGGAGGAGCTGGAGTACAAAAAAGAAATGGACTTTGCCTATACCGTGCCGGGACTGGCCCGTTTTCGCTGTAATTTGCTGCACCAGCGCGGCAGTTTTGGGCTGGTTATGCGGGTGGTGGCCGAAACCATTCCCGGCTTTGAGGCCCTGGGGCTGCCGCGCCCAGTCATGGAGGAGCTGGCCTCGCGCGAGCGCGGTCTGGTACTGGTAACCGGCCCTACCGGCTCGGGGAAGTCCACCACCCTGGCGGCCCTGATTGACCACATCAATCTGCACTTCCCCAAAAACGTCGTCACCATCGAAGACCCCATAGAGTTTTTGCACAAGCACAAAAAGAGCCTGGTGGTACAGCGCGAAGTTGGGGTGGATACCGACTCCTTCAGCTCGGGCCTGAAGTACTGCATGCGCCAGGATCCAGATGTGATCCTGATTGGCGAGATGCGTGACCGTGAAACCGTGGAGGCTGCCATCATGGCAGCCCAGACCGGCCACCTGGTGTTTTCCACCCTCCACACGTTAGACTCGGTACGCACCATCAACCGCATCATTGACTTTTTTCCCCTGCACGAGCACCTGCAAATTCGTATCCTGCTGGCCGAGTCGCTCCTGGGCATCATCTCCCAACGCTTGCTGCCCAGATCCGACGGACACGGGCGGATGCTGGCCCTGGAGATTCTGCTGGCCACGCCCTTTGTGCGTGACCTCATCAAGGATGAACACAAGACCCCACAGATCAAGGACTCTATGTTGCAAGACAACCTGCGCGGCATGCAGACCTTTGACCAGCACCTGGTGGAGCTCTATACCCAGGGGCACATCAGCCTCGAGGACGCCGAAGGCTCGGCCACCAGCCCCCACGAGCTCAAGCTGATGCTGACCAAGTTCACTGGGCGCGCATACTGAAGCTGAAAGCTGAGAGCTAAAGGCTATAAGCTAAAGGCCGACGGTCAGCGGCTGGTGGCCGGGGGTGCTTCGCGGACGAACTTCCAGGGCGGTCGGTTTTGGCAGTGGGTACGAGGTTTTGCCACTCGCAAAGGCCCTATGCAAACCTGCAAACCGCTGCAGCCCGACGTTTCTGACTTCCCCTCAACTTTCCTATTTCCGGCAGTCCAGCCTGACCCGGAAGCTGGGGTCGGGTACGCTGTAACGCAGGCTGGTTCCGGCCAGGCCCCTGGGGTCTAGCAGGAGGAAGAGCTTGCTGGGGGTTTTGGCGGTCTCCTCGCTGGGGAAGGCCAGGGTGAGGGTCTTGCCAGCCCCCTGAAGGAAGGGCTGGTCGCGCACCTCCACCGCATCGGAGAGCACCTCAACTGCGTTTCCATCGTTCAAGATAACGCGCATCCCGCCCCAGCCGGTTCCGGCCAGCGCGAGACCGTCGGCCCTCGAGCCGTTGCGTACCTCGACGGTGGCCTTCCAGCCCGGGGGGTCAGAGCTGGGCTGCACGCTCGTTACCCGGAAGCGCCAGAGGCCGTTGAAGAGCCATTCGTTCAGACATCCCTCCACAGCGGCGTTCTGGTTGGCCCCGCCCTGTGCGGTGGAGGCCGACGGCAGGGTTAGTGTCAGGGTGGAGCCGGAGAGGCTGGCACCCACCCCAGCGGCCCGCAGCGCATCCAGCGGCACGTAGGTCTTGCCGCCCACCACGATGGCGGGGGTGCTCTGGGATTTGGCGTTGATGATGAGCCGGTAGGTTCTCTGCACCGCCTGGGCTACCACCAGGGCACATAAAGCGATTCCAACCATAACCAACAGCTTCTTCATACTCCCTCCTATGGCGGGCCACGCTTCAGTGTACGAGACGCGGTTGCCGGTAGTGGATGGCTACGTCTGACACGTTCCATCGCGCCAGTGGAGTCTTGGCTAAATAGACCGGGCTGGCCCTTTGAAGGGCCAGCCCGCTAGATTTATCAGTTGCCTAAATCCAGGCTGTAGGGAAGGCTGCCCAGGGTCTCGATTTCGTTGTCAATCACGCCGGGGGCGTTCAGACGCTCGATCAACAAGACATAGAGCTCGTTATTTTGCAAGCCAGAGAGTGAGATCTCAGCGCCGGGCAGTTGGGGGTTGGTGCTGGGGGTGCTCTGGCGGATGACCTGTCCGGTCTTGGAAAGCAGGCTGAACTTGAGCCCTTCACCGATCAGGATACCCTTGTTGGCCTTGCCTACCTCGCGGAAGGCGAATAGATCCTGCAAACCGATCAAATGACCAGGGATCGCAGGGTCGCCGGGCTCGAGCCAGAAGAAGGGCCGGTCGGGGAACAGGTTGAAATCGGGGAATAGATCGTTGCGATCGAGAACCAGTTGAGCCTGGAAGGTGTAGCGGCCCCTGGTGCTGGTCAGCGGCTCTACCTTGACCTTATGCACACCGCCGGGAATGTTCAAGGCGCAGGCAGCGCTGCTGTTGCAATTGAGGTTAGAAATCTCGGTGTCGCTGCTGTTGAATAGACGTAGGGTGAGAGGCATGTCGCGGGTGGTGACGGTGAAGAAGAAGTTACCCACGCCTGTCAGTACACTCGGATTGAACCAATAGTAGTCCACATCGGACAGATTGTGCAGGTTGGCGTTGAAGGATCCAGAACTGAGACCCCTGGCGGTGGCGAGAGTGTCGTTGGCCTCGTAGGCGTCGGGGGTCATAGGGCGGTCGGTTCTGCTAATTCTAAGGTTATAGGAGTTGGTGCTGCTGGCCGGAGCTACCGCCAGGCGGTAGGTACCTGGAGGAACCAGTCCGACCCCATAAATACGGCCCCGGCCATCGCTGCGCAGCTCGTTGGATACCCGCTCGGGTACGCCCACGGCCCCGCTTTCCTTAATGAAGGTGAGGATCAGATCGCCCAGTGCGGGTATGAACTCTATGTCAATGGCCAGACTGGCATACTCGCTCAGAGTGAAGCGGAAGTGATCGCGGTCAGAAAGGCTGTGTAGGTTGAGGTCATTGCGCTGGGTAGGACTCGAGGTGCTTCCCGGTGTACCCAGGGCGGTGGCGGTGGCGGATGCGTTGTTGGTTTCCAGGGCATCCGGGCTGAAGCTGTGCACTTCGCGCAGGGCACGATAGGCGTTGACGTAGTGTGATACGGTAGAGTCGGGGGAATCGGTCCAGGCGGTGCGGCGCAGGAGGTCGGTCACCTGGGCCGAGGTCAGGCTGGGGTTGTAGGCTTTGAGTGCAGCGGCAATACCCGCGATAAAGGGGGTGGAGGCGCTGGTGCCGCCAAAGGTAACGAGCGTAAGCGAGCCCGCAGGGTCATTTCCGTAGATGGCCTTGAGGTTGGTGGGAGCCCAGATGTCCACTGCGGAACCGAAGCTCGAGGCCCACCAGCCTGGAACGTTGAAACGGGTATTGCCGTCGTCGGTGAGTGCGCCCACGCAGATCACGTCCTCGGAAGCCTTGCAGGGCAGCCTCCCGTTGGCCGAGTCGCCGGAGTTTCCCGCTGCTGCCGTCATCACCACCCCATTGTCGCGGGCGTTGCGCAAGGCGGCATAGATGTTGTCCTCGAAGAAAGCGTCACAGAAGAAGTTGTCGCAGTTGTAACCAAAACTCATCGAGATCACGTCGGCACCCCAGGCCACCGCCGTACGAATGGCTCTGGCAACTGCACCCACGTAATACAAGTTGATTTTGAAAAGCATCGGATCGGCGACCTGACCCCCGGTTCCGGCTGCGCCAAAGCGGTTGTTGGGAATGGCGGTGGCTACATGGGCAGCTCCGGTGCCGTGCCAGGGGCAACTCGAGCCTCCACTACAGGTGTTGGAGCCAATGCCATTGGCAGTATAATCATCCCCTTCAAAATCATATTGCAGCGGGGTGGTTGGCAGATCGGCGCTCAGCGAGTTGCCGCTAGCGTCCAGCCAGAAGCCCCCATCTAGAATGGCAACCCTGGCACGCCGCGTGGGGGGCTGGGCGGCAATAAGCTGCATCATCTGGGCAACGCTCGTTCTGCTGCCTGTGCTGGCAAAGCGTGAGTCGCTCAAGGCATCCTCATAGCCGCCTCCAGACAAAGGCTGTTCCTCGGTTCGATATAGCAGCGCATCTCCCTCGGCGACGAAGTTGGGGGATACGCTCAGTCCAGCGGCTTTTTCCCTGACGATCCCTGCCAGCAAACGCGCTGCCCCATCGCTCGAGAAAACGGTGGCTCCGCTCAGGCCCGACTTCTCGGCATCGGCCTTAAAACTGCCCAGATCGAAGCGGGTGGGGTCAACTTTGACCAGGTACTGGGTAGGGGTTTTATACTCGGGCCTGATCTGGATGCCAGAGCCTGCGGGGGGTTCAGGCACGGTATTGTTGCCAATCAGGAGGCCATTGGTGCGGGATAAAAAGGCATCCAGTTCCGCCTGGCTTCTGGGGTTGATAAGGATCTCATCCAGCACAAACAGGTGTACGGTTCCACCTTCGCTTTGTGCGGCAGCCAGCATCTTGCCACCCCGCACTTCTGGACTGGGTTTAAGGCTGGCATCCACGCTATAGCTAAAGGGCTTTCCGCTGGGAGGTTGCCCACTACTGCCCCCACAGGCTGCCAGAACCAGGATCACTATGGCTATAAGGGTGTTCCGCAAGTGTTTCATCGCCATCCTCCCGAAAGGATCCTCGAACATTTCCCGAAGGTGACTGCAGGGTAGAAAAACAGGGTTGATCACACCATGAACGGTTGGGCTTCAATAATTGAATTTAGTACCGCCAGAGTTCCAAGAACGCAGAACCATCCCTTATTCACATTGACCCCCTTTGTTTCAACCATCCTATCGCGGTGTGTGCCCAGCACGGGGAAAGATTAAGTTACGGGGGTTGACCGCTCCATGAACCGGGCATAACGCCCCAGGTAACGCCCGTTCGTCTAAGCGGAACCCATGCGGTGCGGTGGCTGAAAGGCAGTAATTTCAGCGGGGGCTAGCCTTTACGGCGGGTCTACCTGACCCTGGAAGGCCGTGCAACCGCAGGAGAAGCAGTCCAGAATGCAAAGACTGCCTCAGTCTCTGGGCCGCTGCCCTGGGGGCATTGTCGGGAGTCGTCACCTATCGAACCCTTTGGGGGCCGGTCTGTCTCCGAATCGGTTTTAGCCGAAACGCTCCCACCAGGCATGCAAGGGTTGTTCGGGTGGGCTGGCCCCTGCGACCGTACAGGTGATGGCCGCAAGGTGGCAGGAAGAGGCCAGGATGACCGGGAGCTGGGTTCCATCCCAGGAAAGCAGTTCCATCCTCGAGCCAATTTCTTGCTTCATCATCCCGTAGATCAGGCCAGCGGTGAAGGCATCACCGGCTCCGATGGTATCTACCGGCGCTACCTTGACCCCCGGAACCCGCATCATGCGGGTGCGGAACGCCGCCATTGCTCCGGCAGCACCCAGGGTCAGAACGGTGACCGGTGCGCCGAGTTCGACCAGGTTCTCGAGCAGAATCTTCGGGTCGCCCACAGCGTCGGGGAACAAAAGTTGGGCATCGTCGAGGCTGGCTTTGAACACCGAAACATAGGGCATGTAGCGCTGGAGCTGCTCCCAGTAGGCCTCGTTGGGTCGCGCATGCAGGTTGGGATCGAAGCTGACCAGCACATCGTGGTCACGGGCAATTTCCAACAGGTTCTCAATACCGGGGCTATTGCGCGGGTCGAAAGCCGAAAGGGAGCCAAAGTGAAACCACCTGGCGCGGGCCATAGCCGCGCTGTCCGGGTTGAACTGGGTACTGCCAAAGGCCCGGTAGAAGCTGAACTGGGCCTTGCCCTGCTCGTTCACCTCGGCCAGGCTCAGGGGGGTAGGTACGGCCGGAAGCTGCTGGATAAAACGGGTCTCGATTCTGCGCTCGGCGATGCGGGCGATGGCCCAGCCCCCCAAAAAATCCTGGCCGAGCTCACCCACAAAGCGCGTAGGAGCACCCACTCGAGCCAGGATCGAGGCGGTATTCAGGGCCGAGCCTCCCAAAACCCCGGCATAGGCCAGTGCAGAACCGGAATTCAGATTACGACCTATCAGGTCAATCAGGATTTCACCAGTTAGGACGACCATACTCGCCCTATACTCTAACAAACCCCCACTGGATCGAATGTCCTCAACGAAGGAAGCCGTTGCGTCCAAACCCGCCCCGTCGCTAGCCGTGCATGGCGACGCGGCGTATGATTGGCTTTGTGAGTCGGGCTTTTGTGATTGGAATTGCCGGTGGGACGGGCAGTGGCAAGACCACCGTTACCGAGGCGGTGATCCATGCGGTGGGGCCGCAACATGTGGCGCTGCTGCCGCTGGATAACTACTATAAGGACAACAGCAGTCTGCCTTTTGAGGAACGCCTCGAGCTGAGCTACGACCACCCCGATGCTTTCGACCTGGAACTTTTTTTACAGCACATCCAGCAGATCGTTTCGGGGCGGGCGGTTTCGATTCCGGTCTACTCTTTCAAGGAGTATACCCGCACCCAGGAGACCATCGAAATTCAGCCCGCCCCGGTGGTGGTACTCGAGGGGATCATGCTCCTGGTGGATGCTGCCCTGCGCGCCGAGATGAACCTCAAAGTTTTTGTGGACACCGATGCCGATGTGCGTTTTATCCGGCGTTTGCAGCGCGACCTGATCGAGCGCGGGCGCACCGTGGAGAGCGTGGTTAAGCAGTACCTGGAACAGGTTCGCCCCATGCACCTTTCCTTTGTAGAGCCTTCCAAGCGCTATGCCGATGTCATCATTCCCCACGGTGGGCACAACGAAGAGGCTCTGGCCATGCTCACCGCGCGGGTGCGCAGCCTGGTTCCTTCCGAAAAAGTGGTACAGGGTGGGGGTTGGTCGTGAATCTACGAAACATCTTGCGCATGGTGGTGGTGCTGGCGGCAGTGCTCAGTCTGCCGGCTCTGCTGCCCCGGATGCAGGCAGAACGTCCGGGGCCGGTGGTACTGATTATGGATGGCGAGGAAGTGGCCGAAGAGGCCCGCTTCACCGGTAAGACCTTTTTGCAGGTGATGCAGGACTACCAGGCCCTGGGGGTGGGTGGCGTAGCGATTTATGAACAGACGGTGCGGAACTGGGTGAGCCGGGGGCTCTTGACCTATCACCCCTCCAACACGCTGCAACTGGTCTACCCCACTGCCCAGATCAGGCCAGGGTGGTTTTACCTGACGGGCCCGGCCAGTTGGCTGGACTCTATGGTTGCACGGTGGAACATTCCCATCGAGAGGGTACTGATCGGAACCCAGACCTGGCTGGCGACCCCGGTCAATGTGGACTTTTTTCCTGCGGGTTACGACCTCGAGCTGGCCCGTGAATTAAAGGCCCAGGGCTTTTACATCGTGGCCCGGCCTTTAGACCACCCCTACCGCAGATACGATGTGGAGCTGATCCCTCCCCAGACCGATGCGGTGGTATTTAGCGGGCTGGACGTGCTGGGCTTCAGGAGCCATCTGAACAGCGTGGCCGCAGGACTGCAAGGCAAGCCTATTGCCTGGATCGAAGGCACCCCTCAGCGGGGCTTTGCCCAACTGGATCAGACCTTGCCGGTCAAGCGGTTGTTTAGCATCCGCCCGGAGTGGCAGGACAGGCTGACCCCCGCCGAGACCGCCGACAAGTTTGTGCTGGCCTCGCGGGAACGGGGACACCAGCTGCTCTACCTGCGGCCCTACCGGCAGGCCAGCGATACCCAGGCCTTCCTGACTATTCTGGGGCGCGATCTGGAGCGTTCGCGCATCCCCGTCGGCGAACCAACCTCTCGCGATTTCACCCCGTCGCCGTTGCGATTTGTGGCCCTGCTGGGGATAGTGGCAGGGCTGGCCTTGCTGGCGATTGGGCTACCTCAGCCCCTGGGAATTCCGGTGGCGGCGTTGCTGGCGCTCTTTGCCCTGGGGGTGGCGCGTGGAGATGCGGCCCCTCTGCTGGCCGCGATGGTTTTCCCGGCTTTGGGTTTTTTTGAGCGGCAGCTTCCAGGCTTGCGGCTCTGGCTGGCAGCGGTGCTTTATTCGCTGGCGGGGGTGGTCTTTCTGGCTGCCCTGGGGAGTACTCCCCAGAGCGTTCTGGGTATGGATCCCTTCCGTGGAGTCTCGCTCACCCTGGTAGTGCCCCCGCTCCTGGTGGCCCTCTCGTTCCTGCCCGCCGCCTACAAACCGGCTCTCCACTCTCTTTATAACTACCCGTTCAAACTGGGTGAGGTAGCCATTGTGTTGATGGGTCTGGCGGCGGTGGCGCTGGCTGTGCTGCGACGGGGTAACGAAGCGGCCCCCTCCATCGTGCCGGACTGGGAGTTGCAGCTCAGGGCCTTCCTGCAGGATGTGATGGTGCGGCCCCGTTTCAAGGAGATTTTTGCCCACGCCCTGGCGCCCATTGCCCTGTTGCTGCCCTGGCCGACCTGGCTCAAGCAGATCCTGCTGGTGCTGGTAGCGGTGGGGATGGGCTCAATTTTGAATACTTTTTCGCACTACCACACGCCTTTGAGCATCTCCTTCTTCCGGGTATTGAACGGCATTCTCATCGGTCTTGTGGTGGGAGTGGTGGGGGTCTGGGTCATTCGTCGGCTGCGCGAATGGTGGCTTAGATAGAAGCATCTAATTTCGGAGCGTGCAAAGATGGAGTGCGGTAGCTATTGGGGAGGGTATCCATGCGCGTGGGGGTCAGCGGCTATTACGGTTTTCAGAATGCGGGCGACGAGACCATCCTCGAGGCCATCGTACACGAGATTAAGGCCCGGGGGCACCAGGCCGTAGTATTCTCCAACAACCCCAGCGAAACCACGCAGCGCTACGGGGTAGAAGCGATTCGGCGCACCCAGCCGCTGGAAGTCTGGAGGGCTCTGGGCAGCATAGATCTGCTCTTATCGGGCGGTGGCGGTTTGTTGCAAGACAAAACCTCTCGCCTGAGCTTGTGGTACTACCTGACCCTCATCGGCCTGGCCCGGCGCAGGGGCCGGCTGGTGTATGTGTTCAATCAGTCGCTGGGGCCACTGGGCAGGTCAGGAGAGCGCCAGGTGCAGCGGGCGTTGCGGGGGGTGGAGTGTTTTTTCCGTGATGAAGGCTCGCTCGAGTATGGGCGTAGACTGGGTCTGGAGGTACATCTGGGGGCCGACCCGGCTCTGTTGCTGGCACCTCCGCCGGTGGAGCGCGAACCCAACATGGTGGTGCTGGTACCCAAATACGGCACCGAGGAGGCCAGTGCCAACCTGCACAAGCTGGCCGACCGGCTGCGGGTGGAGGGCTACGAGGTGGTGGTTCTGGCCCTGCAACCTGGTTTCGATGAGCCGGTGCTGGAAAAGTTTAGCAGCTTCACCCGCGAGCTGGCCTGGGATCCGCGCCGGGTAAGCTACCTGCTGGCCCAGGCAGGCTATGTGATTTCGGTGCGCCTGCACGGGGCCATTCTGGCCGCCGCTGCCGGAACGCCCTTTGCCGGCATCGCCTACGACCCCAAGGTGGTTGGTTTTTGCCGCGACGTCGGGGCGATGTATGTGGACATGCCCGGCGACCCCGACCTGCTGGCCTCAGCCGTGCTCACCCAGCGGCAGCCCAACTGGAAAGCCGTGGAAGCCATGAAGGTTCGCGCCCGCGCCAGCTTTGATCGGGTTCTGTCCAGCAGCCCCCACCGGCGGGTGAAGAGCTCGAGGTAAAAAGCTC